>JAOZQB010000010.1:0-12835 GCA_029932445.1 Bacteroidales bacterium
GGATTTCCTGCATCATCTCTTAAATAAAATGTTTGAGTTCCGCTTTGCGTTGAATAAACCGTAACATTTCCCGAATTATCACCGCAACCTGCTTCCGCTGCAACATTTGCAGCTAATGCAGCTGAAGTTGTTAAAATACTGAAATCATCAAAATAAAACCCGTCTTCATTAACCGAACCGTCGCTGTGCAATTCAAATCTGAATTTTACGAATTGCCCGATATATGAATTTAAATCAATTGATTCTTGAACCCAATTACTGCTTCCGTCATAAACAGGTTCTCCGGTAGGCTGAAAAGAACCTTCGCCCGGATTTGTGTTATCTGTTTCAACAGGAGTCCATGTTGAACCGTTATTTGTTGAAATAAAAAATTGAACATAATCCCAGTTATTTTCAATATTCCATTTTGCCCAAAATGATAATTGCGGGTTTTCAGTTCCCGTTAAATCAATTTGGTTTGTTAAAGTTATTGAGCTGTTTACACCATTACCGTAGTTTCCGCCTTGCGAATCCGTAATTGAATTGCTTGCCGAATGATAATTTTCGGAAGTAACCGACCAACCGGAACTTGTCCAATTGTTCAAATCATCACCCGAATCTTCTAAAATAATTTCTGTTTCGTAATAATATTTTGTAAATTCTTTACTTAAGGAATACGACCCTTGACTGACTGTTATTGTATAAGAAAATTCATCACCGTATTGAATATCATCACTTAAAACATATGAAATTGAATCTGATTTTTCATTTAATGTTTCCGGTAAAACAATATTTTTAGCATTTCCCAGTGAAGAAAATACGGTATTATCAGGTATAATTGTAACAGTATAATTTCCGTTACCGGATAAGCCCATTCTTTTCAAATTAAATTTTAAATACCCTGTTCTTGAAACATAATTAGGCGAATTGTCAGTTAATTCGGCATACGGAGTTGCAAAACGTGCTAAATACAAATTGGATAAATAACTGTCTTCGCACAAAGGAATAATTTCACTTTGTGACGGCCAAAAACTCTCACCTGTTTCTTGGGTGTAAGCCATAATTTTAGGTTTGGAAGTTTGTTCACCGTACATCCAATCATTAGAATCTCCGTTAACGGTATATAAAATTTCCCAACCTTGACCAACGGTATAGCCGTTTTCGGAAGCCATTAAATGAGCCGAAGTTCTTAAAAAATCATCATCCGGTGTATGAATTGTTTCATAGCCCCAAGGAATAATTATTAAACCGCTGTATGTGTGATGATTATGAGCCAATAAAAACTCATGTTGATTTGTAAAATCTCTTATAATTTGAGTTTCGGGTTCTGAAAAAGCAGAAGAACCTCTGTAAGTTGCACTTGAAGGATCGGGTGAAGAACCGCTGTTATCATAGCCCCATTGGTATCCGAAATTTCTGTTTAAATCAACTCCGTCATCATATTCGCTGAATGTTCCGTTATTATTATTATCTCTTTTATTTTTCCGCCACATGCCGCCGCCGTTCGGATTTGTAGAATGATTGTATTCATATCCGTCAGGATTTATTACGGGAACAAAATACATTTCTAAGTTATCAACAAGATATGTTATTTCATCATCAGTTCCGTAGTTTTCCAACAAGTACCACATATACCAAATCAGTTGTTGCATGCTTTCCGGTTCCCGAGCGTGAATTAATGAAGTGTATAAAACCTCCGGTTCGTCTTCACTAACATTCGGATTATCAGAAATTTTTATTGCATAAACACTTCTGCCTTCAATTGTTTGAGTATTTCCGATTGTAAATTTAGTTGTGATTAAGTTCGGATACAAACTTGCCATTTCATCTAACTCGTCATACACTTCCGAAAGGGTTAAAAAACCGCCCATGGAACCGTAATTGAAATGTACCGGTGTTACATAGTTAATTCCCTTTAAAGAATTTTTATTTTCTTTTGCAGAAGCTGCATATCTTTCCGCATAGAATTTCGAAACATCTTCAATTAACACTTTATAATTAATACCCTTATCGGAAAGCTTTTTTAATTCTGTATCAGACAGTTCTGCATCTAAAAACAGTCCCGGTTTTCCGGTAACATTGTTTAAACTGATACCTGTATTTTGAATTTTTTGAATGTCTTCATTGTCAACAAAAATTCTGACTTTGGAATATTTTTGTTGAGCAAATATTTGAAAACTTGCCAATAAGAAAATTGCTAAAAAGAGTCTTTTGAAAATCATATTATTAAATTAGTGAGAATAATAATTTAAGACATAAAAATAACTAAAGGTTGCATATCCGAATAAGATAATAATCAATATTTACAAAATAAAAAATGATTATATCAGAAAGAATTTCTAAATGGAATCAACAATCAGCAAAAGAAGCCAAATCCGAAAAATAATAATCCCAATATAAAAAATACGTAATCCGGTTTTTCTTGTTTTGAAATTAAAAACATGTCGTAAAACACAAAATAATATATTTTTTAATGAAATTATTTAAGCAAAGTAACACTTCCTGCCAATTCAAAAGGTGTTCCGTTAAGGAAAGTTCCGTCGGCACGCCATACATAGACATCTTGCATAACAGGTCTTCCGTTCAGATATCCGTTCCATCCTTTTGTTATGTCATTTGTATAAAACATTTTTTCGCCCCAACGATTATAAATATACATTTCAAATGTTTTTACGGATGAATAAACTGAAGGTCCGAAAATATCATTTTCCCCGTTTCCGTTCGGAGAAAAGGCATTTGGAAACTTAATTATTCCTTCCGGTAAAACAATTACTTGCGAAGTTAAAGTTAAGGAATCTACACATTTATTTACTGAAGTTACCGTCAATGTGATATCATAAGTTCCCGGTTCGGTATAAAAATAAATCGGATTTTCATCTTCGGACGTACCTCCTTCACCAAATTCCCAGTAGAACAAGTCAGCATCATCAGAACTTTGATTCGTACAATGTATCGGTTGTCCGGGAAGCATAACCGTATCGGGAATAATTTCAAAGTTCACTATCGGGCTTTGATATACGTAAATGGTTGTATCTTGAGAATCATAAGTATCGCAATACCCTGTTGTATTGAGTGTTACAATATATTCCCCGGGTGTATCATAGGTATAGGAAAAAGAATTGTCATAAATGATTGTGCCGTCACCCATATTCCATTCAAAAGTATCAATAAACATGGATTGATTTTCAAAATTTATAGTAACCGGAACACACGATTGGGTTGTATCAACATTAAAAACAGCTTCGGGTTGCATTGCCGAAACGGTTACCGTTTGTTGTACGGTATCTGAGCACCAAGTATTGTCAGCAGACATTATAATATCATAAATTCCGCAATCATTATAGGTATGCGATCCGGGTTGTTCGTCAGCAGAAGAATCACCGTCACCGAAATTCCAAAAATAATTTGTATAGCCGCTCGGGCTGTTATTAGTTATCGTAATATTTGAAGCCGGATAATAAGCTGTTAAAGGAACTGCCGTAAAATCTAATTGAGGTTTAGGATATACCGTAATAATTCTTTCAGCCGTATCAAGACAATTATTTGGTGAAGCAGAATATGCAATTACCGTATAATCAATCGGATTTAAAGTAGTATTAATAAAAGTATGTTCCGGTTCGTTTTGTGTTGCCGTTTCACCGTCACCAAAATCCCAAAGATAGGTAGTTCCGGGAGTTGTTCTGATAAATTGTACCGTTAAAGGACTGCATCCGATTGAATCACTGACATTAAATAAGGAAGGATCTTCAGGGGAACCGATTGTTACAGGATCTCCGATAACAGAACAAGTATGTGCATCTCTGACATAAGGAGTATAAGTTCCGGGTGCTAAATTTTCAATTGTTTTACTCGTAAACCAAGTTATTCCGTCAATTGAAAACTCAAAAGGATAAGTGCCTCCGGAAGTATTTATTATAATCGTTCCGTCATGTGAATCGACACATTGCTCATCTTCTGCAATAACACTAGTAATCATTAACGAATCCGGTTCATAAATTGAAACAGGAAAAGAACTGCTCGGACAATTATGATCGTCTTCAACTTTTGCAATATAATCCCCGGCAATTAAATTATTGAAAGTTCCGGTAATATCCGGATAACTTATTCCGTTATCAATTGAATAATGAAGCGTACCTGTTCCGCCGGAAGCCGTAATATTAATAATACCGTCATCATAACCGTAACAAGAAATATTGCTTGTCTGAATATCCGTTATTTGAACGCGAGAAGGTTGCGTAATTTTTACCGTATCCCAATTCATTGTATTATCTAACCATGATGCCGGGCATAAATTAGAATCATAAATCGTTACATAATAATTACCGGGAGATAAATTTGTAAATGTTCCGCCGTTATCAAAATATGAATCTCCTTGATTTATTGAATACATATAATTAAGAACTCCGCCCGAAGCATAAATATTTATTGCTCCGTCATTATCACCGTAACACCCGTTTATATTTTGAGCAACTACCGAATCAATTGAAAGTGAATCAGGTTCGTCAACAATAACTAAAGGTCCGGGTTTAATACAATCATAAGCATCTTTCACATAGGTTTGATAGGAACCTGCAATTAAGCCGTTAAAAAATGAACCCGAACTGTAAGTAATACCGTTATTAATTGAAAAATAATGCGGAGTTTGTCCGCCGGTTGCCGTTAAATTAATATAACCCGTAGCATCACCATAGCATTGGACATCCTGTTTTGCAACTAAAGAAGGAATCAATTCCTCGGGTTCATTAATGGTAACAGGATCGCCGGTTGCCGTACAATGGTTTGCATCCTCAATAACGATATTATAATTTCCTGCTGCAAGACCCGTAAAATCACCGTTATTTGAGAAATAAGGCGCTCCGCCGGTAATAGAATATTGCACCGGAGCCGTACCGCCTAAATAATCAATATGAATTTCACCGATTAAATCACCGTGACAACCGATAATATCTGTTTTTGATTGATATGAAACTTCCAAAACATCCGGCTGGGTAATATGAATTAAATCTCCGGGAGTTTTACAATTATTTGCATCTTTTACTAACGTTTGATAATTACCTGCCGGTAATCCGGAAAAAACATTTGACGCTTGATAAGAAACTTCACCGTCATCAGAATACTGCAAACCGGGTGTTCCGCCACGCGCATAAATCGTAATTGAACCGTTTGTTCCGCCAAAACAATCATTTACATTTTGTGCTGCAATCGAATCTATAACTAATTCGGCAGGTTGCCCGAGAACGTGACCTCCGCCGACAGTTGTACAACCGTGAGCATCCTGAACAACAATATTATAATTAACTCCGGCTTTTAACCCCGAAAGAATATTATTAACATAAAAATGGGCTCCGTTATCCGGAGAATAAGTTATTTGTCCCGTTCCGCCGGAAGCATTTACGGTTATTGTTCCTGTAGAATCACCATAACATTTCGGATTTGATTCAATTTCGGAATTTATTACAAGTTGAGCCGGTTCTCCGATTTCTACAACACGTGTTTTAAACGTATCCGTACAATTATGAGAATCTTTGACTATGACATCATAAATTCCGGCAAATAAATTCGAAAAATTATTGTTTGCAATATATAAGGTTCCGCCGTCAATCGAAAAATCGTAAGTCGGTGTACCGCCTCCGTTTGTAACAATGTGTATGGTCCCGTCATTTCCTCCGAAACAGCTTGAAACATTTGTTGTATTAACATCGGTAATTAACAACAAAGTCGGTTGCTCAATCAAATGATCTTGACCCGTAACAGAACATCCGTTTACATCTCTTACAACGGTACTGTATGAATTTGAAGGTAAATTATTAAATATATTACTTACTTGAAATGTTGTTCCGGAATTAACAGAATATTCCAAAGGAGCAATACCGCCGTGAGCAATTATAGTAATTTGTCCGGTAGAATCACCGAAACAAGTAGCAACATCCGATTTTGTTTCCGAATCAATTACAATTTGTGCAGGTTGTCCTACTATTATTGTACTCCCGGTTACGGTACATAAATTATCATCCTTAACAACAACATCATAAGTACCGGCATATAAATTATTAAAATTTCCGCCGTTTGCATAAAAATTTGTAGCTCCGTCAATTGAATAATATAAAGTTCCGGTTCCTCCGGAAGCCGTTATTGTAATTGTACCGGTATGATCACCGAAACAAGTATTAACATCTGTATGGTTTTCAGCTGTTATTGTTACTGCCGCCGGCTCCGTAATTGTTAAATTACTCCCAACGGTTGTACAACTGTTATCATCCTGAACCATTACCTGATAATTTCCGGGACTTAAAGAAGGGAAAAAATGGCCAGATCCGTATGTTGTTCCTCCGTCTATTGAATATTTAATCGTTGGAGTACCGCCTGTAGTCGTAATATCAATAATACCGTTATCATCACCGTTACAACCGGTCACATCTGTTTTATTTTCAACCGTTATGACAAGTTCAAGCGGTTGAGTAACAATAATTTCAGAACCTGCTTTCGGACAATCGTGAGAATCTTTAACATAGACATGGTAAGTTCCTGCAGTAAGCCCGACAAAATTTCCTCCGTTCGAAAAATATGTTGTTCCGTTATCATTTGAATATTGAAGAGCTCCGGTTCCTCCGGATGCCGTTATCGTAATGCTTCCGTTTGCATCGCCGTAGCATCCTGTTACATCCGTATGCAATTCACTACTTATTTGTATTTCTGTAGGTTCACCAACAAAAGCAACATCAGAAACAATTACATTAAAAAAATCTTTTACATAAACGGAATAAGCTCCGGAAGTTAAACCGTTAAAAACATTTGATGCTTGATAGTTTACACCGCCGTCAATTGAATATTGATAAGGTAAAGTACCGTCTGAAACATAAACAGTAATCGTACCGTCATTACCGCCGTAACAAGTCGTTACATCCGTTGTAACAATGGAATCTAAAGTTAAAGCCATCGGTTTAAAACCAACATTTTCCGAAAACGAGTTATTTTTTCCGGAAACTGCAAATGCAGAAATACTGAAAAATACAGAAATAATATATAGTGTTATTCGGGTTTTCATCCGTTATTTTTTTCAAAGAAAAGATTATCAGATTTAAGACGTAAACTTAATCAAAAAAGTTGCATATCATTAAGATTAAAATATAAATCTTTAAAATCCGGAATCAAATAAGCTGTTTACAAATAAACAAAACACTTTTCAGAATACAAAAACTATTCCGTTAAACATTTGATTCAGGGAGTTTAACAACGGCTTTTCGCTTCCATCTGCCCGTAAAAAAATAAATCGTTGATACAGTCATTCCGAATGCCCATGTTACCGGTAATGCATACCAAATTCCTTTTTCACCGTAAATTCCGGATAAATATTCCGATAAAGGAACTCGAATAACCCATAAGGTCAATAAAGTAATGAACATAGGAAATAAAGTATCTCCGGCACCTCTGAAAGTACCCATCAGAGAAAACATAACGGAAAAAATAAAATAAAACGAGCTTACAATCATTAAATATTCTGTTCCGACTTGAATGATTCCCTCATCCGGAGTGAAAGCACGCATCAACATTTTAGCCGAAGACATAACAATTAAACTGATTAATACGGAGATTGTCCCCGACATTAAAATCGTTGCTTTCAAACCTTGTTTCACCCTTTCTATCTTTCCGGCACCGATATTTTGACCCGTAAAAGCAGTAAGAGCCATTGAAAAACTCATGGCCGGTATCATTCCGAAAAAATCAATTCTCATTGCTACCGAATAGGCATCTGTTACGGTTACCCCGAATTTACCGACAATTCTGTATATTGCCATCATTCCCAAGGCAACAAACATTTGTTGTAAACCGGAAGGAAAACCGATTTTCAATGCTTTCATAAAGATGTCTTTATTAAATTTTAAACCGAATAAATGAATGTTAAACAAATCATATTTAATTCGGATGTATAACACAGCAGAAAGAAATGCACCGCCTTTGGAAATTAAAGTTGCAATTGCAATCCCTTCAATTCCCATATTCCAATACTTGATAAAAACAATATCTAATACGATATTTGAAATTGTGGCAATAATTAAAAAATAAAGGGGTGTTTTTGAATCACCCAAACTTCTGAAAATAGCAGCTGTTCCGTTATAACCGAAATCTAATATCAAGCCGCCGAGTAAAATTTTCAAATACAATTCGGCTGCAGAAAACGTTTCGGGAGGCAATTTTACGACCGCCAAAATATCATCAATAAAAAGAATTCCGAAGAAACTAATTACGGCAGCCGACAGAAACAATATAATGTACATTGTATCAATGGCTTTCTGAACATTTTTATATTGTTTTGCTCCGAAATATTGCGAAATAACAACACCGGCTCCGGTTGCCAAACCGATACCCAAAGAAATCAATGCAAAAAATACGGGAAATGAAGCTCCTACAGCCGTTAAACTTCCTTTCTCAAGATAATTCCCGACCACAATACTGTCAACAAAAATATACAATTGCTGAAACACATTACCCAAAAGCATGGGTAATGCAAATCTTAAAATCAGGCCTCTCTCCTTCCCTACGGTTAAATCTTTCAAATCAATTTATTTTATTGAATTAGGCACTTAAGTAATACAAAATAAAAAAACAATGAAAATTCTAAACTCTGCGTATTCTCTGCGATTCTTAGCGTCTTTGCGTGAACGAATCAAATTTATTTCACGCAAAGAGTGCAGAGATTTCGCAAAGCACGGCAAAGAAAAAACAGGAATTGTTGATATACAATAAATTACAAGTATTATCTAACTGCCTAATTCAATTATTTTATCTTCTCAAATTCCGTCGTAAAATGTCGCATTATCGGTGCTTCATAGGTAATTTTTAAACCGTGTTTTGCTTCGTGTCGTGTGTCAAATATTTTTTTGCAAACAGCAGCAACATAATCCATGTGGCTGTTTGTGTATGTTCGGCGCGGAATTGCCAAACGCACGAGTTCCAGTTCGGGATAGCGGTTTTTTCTTGTTACCGGATCTCTGTCAGCTAAAACAGTCCCGATTTCAACCCCTCTGATACCGCCGACAATATACAATTCTACGGCAACAGTTTGTGCAATATATTCTTCTTGTTTAATTTGAGGTAAAAATAATTTTGCATCAATAAAAACCGCATGCCCGCCGATTGGATGTTGCACCGGAATGCCGGCTTCTATTAATTTATTACCCAAATATTCTACTTGTTTAATTCGTGCTTCCAAAACCTCGAATTCCGTATTTTCATAAAGCCCTTGCGCCAAAGCATTCATATCTCTTCCGGACATACCGCCGTAGGTGATAAATCCTTCAAACATAATATTAAAAGTCGATGCTTTTTGAAACAAATTTTTATCTTTCATTCCTATGAAACCGCCCATATTTACCAGTGCATCTTTTTTACTGCTCATGGTCATACCGTCGGCATATTGATACATTTCTTTTACAATTTCTTTTATGGTTTTATCTTTATATTCTTCTTCGCGAATTTTGATAAAATAAGCATTTTCCGCAAAACGTGCCGAATCGTAAAACACGGGAATTCCGTATTTATCAGCCAGTTGCTTTACGTCTTTCATATTTTGCAAAGAAACCGGTTGTCCGCCTGAAGAATTATTCGTAATTGTAACAATAATTAAAGGAATTTTTTCTTTCGGATACGATTTCAAAACATTTTCCAATTTATTCAAATCCAAATTTCCTTTAAACGGATGCACCAAAGTTGTATCAAACGCTTCATCAATAGTACAATCAATCGCTTTGGCTTTACGAAATTCGATGTGTCCTTTTGTCGTATCAAAATGTGAATTTCCGGGAACAATATCTCCCTCTTTAATCATTGCGGAAAACAACACATTTTCAGCTGCTCTGCCTTGATGAGTCGGTAAAAAATAATCAAAATCGAAAATATCTTTAATCGCATCTTTCATTTTATAATAAGAAGATGCTCCGGCATAACTTTCATCGCCTAACATCATGGCAGACCATTGCTTATCAGACATTGCGCCTGTTCCGGAATCGGTCAGTAAATCAATGTAAACTTGCGAACTTTTAAGTTTGAATAAATTGTATTTTGCATCTTTAATCCATTTTTCGCGTTCTTGTTGCGTACTTCGGTAGATTTGTTCTACCATTTTTATTTTATAAGGTTCTGCATATGGTAACATAAAGTATATTTTGTAATGAATAATTGACAATTAATTAAATTTGATTTTTTTCAGAAAGTAAGGTTTGAGAAAGTTTAATTTAGATAAAACTGTCTCTTTGTTTGATACAGATAAAAAGCATCTTTTTGGTGGTATGTAATCGAAAAATTTCCATTCATTGCAAAAATATAAAAATATTTATGTTAAAAAAAGTTGATTGAGAAAAATACCTAAAACCGGGTATTGCAGATTTAGTATAAAAACGTATATTTGCATCCTTAAATTTATTTAATCTAAATAAGAATGCATATAAATAAAGATACAAAAATTTCTGAAATCATTAAAAAAACAGTAAGTCCATTGAAGTTATTGCTTCTGTTAACCGAAATTTTAAAAAACCGGAAAATCCGTTTTTACGAAAATTATTTGCCTCGCGAGTAAGTATAAAAGACGCGGCAAAAATCGGCGGTTCTTCAGTAAATGACATTCTGAAAAAATTAGAAGAAATAGGATTTAAAGTTGAAATTTCTGAAAATAAAAATGATTTAACAGAACAAAATAATACTAAATTAATGAAAAAAGATAAGATTGTAAAATTAGACGTACGTCCGATTCTGGAAACCGGCACCGATCCGTATCATGCCATTACGGATACCCTTAAAACAATGAATAGCGATGAAACTCTACTCATCGTGAACACCTTTGAACCGGTACCTTTGTTAAACAAATTAAAAAGTCAGGGTTACGAATATGAAGTTGAACGATCCGATGACAACATGGTTTATACCTATCTTACTAAATCAGAAGATATTAAAGAGTCGGCAAAAGAAGAAAAATCAGCTGATGTTAATAATATGACTTTCGAACAAGCCGAAGAAAAATACAAAGGCAAAATGCACGAAATTGATGTAAGGGATTTGGAAATGCCCATGCCCATGGTTAGCATTTTGCAAGAAGTTGAAAAAATTGCCGATGATGAAGTGCTTTATGTTCATCATAAACGCCTGCCGCAATATTTATTACCTGAATTAGAAACAAGAGATTGGCATTATGTGAACAAAGAAGTTGATGAAGACAATATGAAATTTATAATTTATAAAAAATAATAAACATAAAAATTAAGAGGATGTCTGAAAAGTAATATTTCGTTACACTGAACTTGTTTCAGTATCTGTTGAGAAGGTGATTATTACAATTACAATATTAAGATTCTGAACCACAAAGTGCCTCAGCGATGCTAAATAAATTCAGAATGACTTGTTAAGTAACTATTCGGACAACTTCATTATAATCAAAAAAACAAAAACTATGCAAGCAGGATTAAGCACAAAAAACGCCCCTTCACCGAGTGTCGTTTTACCTCACTACGCAGCCGGCGCAATTTTTTTTATAATTGCATCGGTGTTGCTCATTTTTGCCTCACACGATTTGGCAAATACATACATCGGACCTAAAATTTTGGGTCTTACGCACATAATGGTTCTCGGCTGGGTAACGATTATAATATTCGGTGCTTTATACCAACTTATTCCGGTTGTTATGGAAGTTAAATTATTCAGTGAACCTTTAGCACATATCAGTTTTTATTCAATTGTTGTCGGTACTGTATTATTGAGTTATTCCTTTTGGAATAATTATATCGGCAAAACAATTTATATGGAAATCGGAGGCGGTTTAATTTTTCTTTCCGTCATTTTATTTGCTGTTAATGTATTGTTCAGTGCCCTGAAAACAACAAATAAAACCATTGAAAATACATTTATTGTTACTGCCGCAGGTTGGCTTTTTTTAACGGTTTCAATCGGAATATTAATTACTGTGAACCTTGTTTTTCATTTTATTCCGAAAACAAGTCTTGAATTATTACGAATTCATGTTCATTTCGGCATTGCAGGTTGGTTTATGATGCTAATAATCGGTGTAGCAAGCACTTTATTACCGATGTTTTTCATTTCGCATAAATTGAATAAACAATATCTTAAACTTTCGTATTTTTTAACAAACAGCGGATTAATAATTTTGGCTGTTTTAATGTATTTTGATGTAAATATGTGGCTGAAAGGTTCTGCCGGTCTTATTTTACTTGCCGGAATTATTTTCTTCATAAAATACAATTACGATGCTTACAAAAAACGATTGAGGAAAAAACTGGATATCGGAATGAAACTTTCGGTATTTGCGTTTATTCCTCTGTTTTTAACATTACTTTTCGGAATTTTAGCCGTTTTAAATCTCGATTTTTTATCAAAAATTCAAACAAGCATTAACACGGCATACGGTGTCAGTTTGATATTCGGATTTTTTACGGCATTAATTCTGGGACAAATGTATAAAACCCTGCCGTTTATCGTATGGCTTAAAATGTATCAGGATAAAGTCGGGAAATATAAAATTCCGATGCCGGCACATATTTATTCCGAAAAAGTTGCCGATTGGCATTACTACAGTTTTCTTGTCGCAATTTTCACATTATTAATCGGTATTTTTGCAAAAGAGAGTATTATTATTCAAATCAGTGCAGCGGCATTTATTGTAACGTCCGTTCTTTATGCTTATAATACGTATAAAATACTGTTTCATAAAGACCAATCCGAACTGCTTGAAACAAAATAAACAATTAAACAGATAAACATTAAACATTAAACATTAAACATTAAACAGTTAAACAGTTAAACATTAAACATTAAACAAAATAAATATCATGTTAGAAAATTTATCAATTAC
>JAOZQB010000010.1:12935-26365 GCA_029932445.1 Bacteroidales bacterium
TTAAACATTAAACATTAAACAAAATAAATATCATGTTAGAAAATTTATCAATTACAGAAAAACAAATCCTTGAAAGATTAAAAACAATTCCGGACCCGGAGGTTGAAGTTAACATTGTAGATTTAGGTCTGATATACGAAATTCATCATAATGAAGACGAAAAAAGCATTCATATTATAATGACCTTATCAGCAAGAGGTTGCCCTGTCGGTGACACCATAATGCAACATGTTGAAACCGTTGTTAAAGCATTTCTCCCGGAATATGACGTAAAAGTTGAATTAACTTGGGAACCGCAATGGACACCCGAAATGATTACACCGGACGGTAAAGCACAGTTGAATATGTAATTTCATTTTTTAACATTCCTGAAAACCGAACATATTTCGTATTTTTGCAAAAGATTGAAAACTAAGAATTTCTATGCAGAATACAAAACAAAAAAAAGACGATAAACTGGCATATTCCGAAGGATGGTTGTCTATTGCCGCCAACATCATCCTTTTCGGAATCAAATATTGGGCAGGAATTGTTTCCGGATCCGTGGCTTTAATAAGCGATGCTTGGCATTCTCTTTCGGATTCAATCAGCTCCGCTGCAATCATTATCGGAACAAAAATATCATCCAAACCGCCGGATAAAAAACATCCTTTCGGACACGGTCGAGCCGAATTAATCACATCCATATTAATCGGTGTTTTTCTTGCCGTTGTGGCATTTAATTTTTTTACGGAATCCGTCAAATCCATAAAAGATCATGAAAAAGCCGTATTCGGCACTTTATCAATTGTGGTTTTAATAATCTCAATTATAGTTAAAGAATTATCGGCACAATATGCTTTTTACACGGCTCGAAAAACCGGCATGTTATCCTTAAAAGCCGATGCTTGGCATCACCGTTCAGATGCAATAACTTCAGTTTTAATTCTTATCGGTATTTTTATAAATCCCTATTTCCCTTTAATTGACGGAATATTGGGAATTGTTGTTTCCCTGTTTATTTTATATACCGCATATTCAATCATTAAAGAAACATCAAGTGCGGTTTTGGGAGAAGCTTGCGATGATGATTTTGTTAAAAAATTAATGGAAATTGCAAATAATTCTGCCGGATTTGATGTTCAAATGCATCATGTTCACTCTCACAATTACGGCAATCATAAAGAAGTTACTTTTCATATTTATCTTCCTGAAAATATGACTGTTAAAGAAGCCCATAATATTGCCGGAACAATTGAAAATACGATTTTTGATGAATTAAAAATTACGGCTACGATACATATTGATGCAAGATAATCTGAAATTTCTTAAGCTTTGTATATTTTATTTTCATTTTAAACAATTAAGTATTTTCTTTGCATCATTAAATTTCAAAACGATTTATTTATTATAAAATAAACAAAAAAAATAAAAAATAAATTTTGCAATTTGAGATATTACGTTTTTATTTGCACATAAGAAAAAAGAAAAATGATTTTTTTACAAAATAATTGGTGGCATAATAAAATTTCAACACAAGGAGAAATCTCTTTGCGATAGTTTTGTTATACATTAATCTTATTCAAAGCCGCAGGATTTTCTCCTGCGGCTTTTTTATTTTATAAAATTTATATCATGAAAGAATACATTTTAATTTGGTTAAACATTATCGAAAACCGTTGGCAAACCACCGACTGAAAACTTACGTTCCTTAAAGAACAAAGCACATTTAACAAATTTATAAACAAATAAATAAATACAAATAAAATGACAACTCAAACACAACAACATACAGAAAACAGACAAGGTTATTTCGGAGAATTCGGCGGTGCTTTCGTTCCTCCGGTATTAGAAAGCAAATTAAAAAATTTATCCGATTTTTTTTATAAAACAGCATTTACGAAAGATTTTGAAGAAGAATTTATTCATCTTCTTAAAACCTATGTCGGAAGACCTTCGCCCTTGTATTATGCAAAACGTTTATCCGAACACATCGGCAGTAAAATTTATCTGAAACGCGAAGATTTGAACCACACCGGTGCACACAAAATTAACAATACCATCGGGCAAATTTTATTGGCAAAACGCTTGGGTGCAACACAAATTTTAGCCGAAACCGGTGCAGGACAACACGGTGTAGCAACTGCAACGGCAGCAGCACTATTCGGTATTAAATGCAAAATTTTCATGGGAGCAGAAGATATTAAACGTCAAACTTTAAATGTTGACAAAATGAAACTTCTCGGGGCAGAAATAGTAACCGTAAATCAAGGACAAGGAACTTTAAAAGATGCAGTTGATGCAGCTTTGGGATATTATATCGAACATCCGGATGCATATTACTTACTCGGCTCTGCCGTGGGACCGCATCCCTACCCGACCATGGTTGCACATTTTCAAAGTATTATAGGAAAAGAAGCAAAAAAGCAAATTATTGAAGCAGAAGGTAAATTACCTGATTCTGTTATTGCTTGTATCGGAGGCGGTTCAAATGCAATAGGGATATTCAAAGAATTTATTCCGGAAGAAAATGTAAAACTTTTTGCTGCCGAAGGAGCAGGAGAAGGTTTAGAGACTAAAAGAACAGCTGCTACTTTAAATCTCGGAATAAATATGGTTTTTCAAGGTGCAAATTCATTATGTTTGGCAGATGATAAAGGTAATCCTATCGGTTCCTATTCTGTTGCAGCAGGTTTAGATTATCCCGGAATAGGTCCTGAACATGCATATTTGAAAGAAATCGGACGTGTTGATTATCACGGCATAACAGATGATGAAGCAATTGCTGCTTTCAAACTTTTATCTGAAAAAGAAGGGATTATTCCGGCAATTGAATCTTCACACGCCGTTGCATTGGCAGCAAAACTTTTTAAAGATAAAAACGAAACCATTATTATTAACCTTTCCGGAAGAGGTGATAAGGATGTGGAGCGTATGTAAAAATAACCGGAAATATTCTTTAATTGCAGAGCACTTTGAAAGTGCTTTGCAATTTAGTTATTTATAATTGTTAAATCTTTGCTGATTTCTGTGACAACTTCCTCAATTGCATCTTCCGAAATATCAAAGATTAAAGCATCCGTGATACCGAAGCGACGTAAAATATCATAAACTAAATTCTTTCTGACCAAGCATATAAGTTTATATTCCGGATGTTTTAAAAGGTTCTCAACCGCATTCGACCAACCTTTACCTTTCAATTCAAAAGGTCCCAATTCATCAATAAAAATAAAATCTGAACCGACAAGATTTTCAGGTTTTAAAATTTCGTTACCGAATTTTAAGGCATTCTCATTAAAATAAAAACGTCCGACTTTTTTCTGATTTTCAATTCCTTTACTTGAGCAAAGCATCATTGATTTTCCGGATTTTAAATCAAAAATATCAAATTCGGAACGCAAATTTTCTTCAAATTCACCGGGGGCTATAAATCCGCCGAGTGAATAATTTTGCACTTTCAAAATTTCTGAAAGTTTTTGTGCATAGCTTGTTTTTCCTTTATGTTTTTCTCCTGTAATAATAATAATTTCAACTTTGCGTTGCATCTTTTTAAATTGTTCAAAGATGTATTCGGCATCAAGAATGTTACCGATTAATGTTTTCCCGGGATTTTTTAAAATGGCTTTCGGTCGTGCAGAATGTTTCATCAAATACGGTAAAACCGAAAATGCCGAACTCAATGCCGTATAAAATTGCCAAAACCCTTTTCTGTAAAGCAAAACACGTATCAAGGGATTTCGTAATTCGGAACTGATTGCCGAAAAACCGATAACGATTAATACGGCACGCAATCCCATTTTTAATCCTGCTTCAATGCCTTCGCCCGAAAAGTAATTTGCCTGATTGAAGCCGTCATAAAATAAAGCCGAAATAAAAATAAAAAGAGCGATTTGTATCCAAAATCCGGGACGCTTGAAATAATTTAACGCACGTTTATATTGTATTAAAACAAAAATGATATACAGCAAAGTAAAAACAGAAGCCGTAATCAAAGAAAACATATTTGTAAGGGTAAGAATAACAACAATTGCAACAATATGAAAAATTAAAAAAAGCAGAGAACGACTTTTTTCATCCGGATGCACAACATCTTTTGTATGATCAAATTCAATATTATTTTCAGAAACATAAGCAGCTTTCATTCGAAGTGCTTTTTTTCCGGTTAAAAGACCGATAAAAGCGGCAATAATACCCAAAATAACATAAAATGAAGTTAAAATGCTCAATGCCTGAATAAAATTCAAATCATCAACTTTCAATTGTTTAATCAAAAAGAAATACAGATTTTCGGTAATCTTAACCAAATCTAAACCATAGATAATCAACAAAGTAGCAAGTTTATGAATCACGACACTGTAAAGTGCAAAAATACCGCCTGCAAAATAAGCAAACACATTTCTTCCGAATATCGTAAGCGCAAATTCAAATAATAAAGCTTCTAAAAGAATACCGGTCATCGGACCGATTAAAACGGCACTCGGTGAAACCGATTTCATCATTGCGGCAATTAATCCGGCACGCCAAAAAAGCCCTTTATCTTTCCAAATTTGTCCGAAAGCAACCAGCAAGCTAATTCCGAGAACGGCTAAAATTGTTCCAGACATCGGCATACGAATGTTATGAAAAAAACTTCCGACAATAATTTCGACACTTCCCCATAAACTTCCGACAACTGCAGCTTTTAGCCAAATATCTTTTATTCCTTTTCTGTAAATTTGCATATTAACTTCTTAATAATCCGACTTTTGTTCCGTATTTTTTCAAGCAATTTGTCCCTTCGTTTCTCAAAATTACGTCAATTACATTTTTATCATTTTTATTAAAAACGGTGCCGAAAATACCTTTAATTTGTGAAATTTCAAATAAATCAGTCGTTAAAGGAACAGAAGGTCCGATTAAATAAACATCACAATTTTCGGAAACCTGCTCGATAATATCACTAAAAGTATTATTAATGATTGATGTTCCGGTTAATATAAGCGAATTTGCTGATTTTAAATATTCAGGCAATTTCCTTTGGGGTGTAACAATTTCATTATCAGAAGATTTATCAAAAATTACAGGATTAATTCGCAAATTATTTAATTTCTTAACCATCGGTTTTGAATATCCGATCATTACAATTTCAGGATAAGATTTAAAATCAACTAAGTTAAAAATATCATCATTCAAATACGCTTGTTTTTGATAATTTATGATTGAGTTGAAATAAGCAAGTAAAAATAATCTGTGCGTATAATTCTCTGTATCAAACGATTTAGTATTTCTAACATCAAACTCTTTAACATTAAATAAATTTGCCGCTAAACCGATATTCCCTTTTTCAGAAATAACTGCCGCATATTTTTTACCCAAAATAAAGTTATTTACAGATATTAAATCAACATTATATTTCTTAATAAAAAAAAGTAAAGGATCTGAAATTTTATTATTCATAAAAATTATTCTTTTCTCAGAAAAAAACTAATTCCGAAACCGATAATTAATAAAGCTAATGCAAAAAAAGATAAAACAGAAAAATTAAACGATTTAAAAATCACTCCCCCTAAAATAGGAAAAAACAAACCGACTGATGATAAGTTATTTTGAACGGCAACATACATCGGACGTTTATCAGCAGGTGCAATGATTAAAATTAAATTACTGAATGCCAAACGAAAACCGTCAATTGAAGCACCGATAAAAAAATAGACAATATAGAGATACCAAAATTGATTTGCCGAAAGAGTTATAATTACTGCAACAATTGCAATAACAAAAGAAATCAAGATAACCTCTTTATTTTTATTTCTTCCCGAAAGTCGACCCCATAAAAAATTACTTACCACAGCTCCCGCCATCTGTGCAGAAATAATCAATCCGACGGATTTCCCGGAAATACCGAATTTATCTTTAGCATGAAGAATGATAAAAGGCAAAACTAAAAACAGTGTGTAAGAAATTAATCTGCTGAAAACTTGTAATTTTAAGGATTTGTCGGAATTAAAAAGTTTAACGGCATTTTTTAAAAAAATACCGAAATGTTGCTCTTTAATCAATGTTTCATTTTTCGGTTCTTCTTTAAAAGTCCAGAAAACTCCGAAACCAACAGCCATTAATATGCCGCTGAATATGAATAAATAAGAAAAACTTTCCGGTTTTGAAAAATATTCTAATATAAATCCGGAAATACCGCCGCTTAAAATACCGGCAATTCCGGCTGCAATTTGTTTATAAGCAATGGCTTTACCGCGAAATTCTTTCGTAAAAGATTTGCCCATTAATTCCTGATAGTATATAACACCGACACCCGCAGAAAATGAAAAAAAGAACAAAAAAATGCTGATTAAAATTAAAATTAAATAATTACTGAAATCGGCAAAAAGCAAAATTGATAATCCGACAAAAAACCATGTTATAAATCTAAAGATAAATACTTTACGTAAAGAGCCCAGCACAAATGGTTTTTCTTGTGCCTTAAAAGCCGTCCAAAGTTGCATGATAACGGCACCACCCTTCATTAATGATGAAAGCACACCGACCAAAACTTTTCCGCCTCCGAAAAAATCAACAATTAAAGGCAAAATAGTCGATGTATCAGCAACTGCAACAGCAATAGAAAGAAAAAAACCTTGTAAAATAAATTTTCGTCTGTTTGATTTTAAATTTATGAATTTTGAAGAATTTGGCATTATTTTTTCAGTATAAAAAATGCAAATTTATGAAACTTATTCTATTCACATAAATTCATTCAAATTATTAAATTTCTCAAATTGTATAATTTGATATTTTAAATTATAAGTCGAATTTAGAATATAATTAAAGTTTTTTTTTAAATTTGTTTTCTGAATAAGAGTTAATAATGATAAACACGCTAAAATGCAAAGTCAAAGTTTATTTACCAGAATGACCGGAAAGAATGTACTAATGTCATTTACAGGACCTTTTGATACCGAAGTCTTGTCTATTTTCGGAAAAAATATTGAAAACTCAATTTCTCAAAATAAAAAGCTTAATAAAACAATCTTTAAAGTATTTATTGAATTAGCACAAAATGTTTCTTATTATTCGCTTGAAAAAGAAATGACTAAAAAAGGTGAGAAAGCCGGTGTCGGTACCTTTATTATTCAGGATTTTAATGATTATTATTATTTTGTTTTAGGAAATCCGATTGACGAAAGACATGAAGCTATTTTGAGAGACAAATGCAGCCGGATTAACTCATATGACAGAGACGGATTGAGAGCATACAAACGAGAATTAAGAAAACTGCCTCCCGGCGAAAGAGGAACCGGTAATATCGGACTTGTTCAAGCAGCTTTGGTTTCACGAAATCCGTTAGATTATACTTTTATTGAAATTAATGACAGTCAATCTTTTTATATTGTTGCAGTAAAAATAAATAAAGACTAAAATGAATACAATTAATAAAAAATTAAGTTTAGGACAAAGTTTGTTTTCAGAAGAAATCAGAATATCTTATAAAGGTCCCGTTGACGGAAAAATAATCACATTTTTAGGTGATTATATATATGTAATAAATGAGTTATCTGAAAAAGCGACTCGAAAAATTTTTAAAATCTTTTTTGAATTGGCTGAAAATATTTCAAAATATTCCGCTGATAAAATAAAGCTTAAAGATGGTAAAGAAGTCGGTTCCGGAACAATTATATTAAAAGAAACCGTACAAAATTTCATCTTAGTTACCGGGAATCCTATTAAAAATAATGATCTCATTCCGGTAATGGAGAACAGTAAAAACATTAACAATTTAGGACATGATGAACTTCGAGAATATAAAAGAGAAGTTCGAAAAGACAATACAATAAAAAAAGACAGTCCGAATATCGGACTCATTGCTGTGGCTCTTACATCAGGAAATCCTCTTGATATTGAGATAAATCCGATTGATGATGAAACATCTTATTTCTCATTAGCAGTTAAAGTTGATAAATAATTTTAAAATAAAAAATAAATGGAAAATATTTATATTGAAGGCTCGCACACTAATTTTTTTGTACCTACAGTAGAATTTAATGCCGAAACAGGTGTTTGTGTCCTTTCCGGTGAATCTTTTTTGGAAGATACTATTGAATTTTATGACCCTTTAGTACAATGGTTAGAAGAATATACGTCTGAAATAAAAAAGCCGATGACGTTTGAAATAAAATTGACTTATTTTAATACAAGTACATCCAGAAGTATTCTTGACTTACTGAATATTCTGAAAGAATACGAAGATGACGGCGGGGAAATAATCGTAAATTGGCATTACGATGAAGATGATATTGATATGGAAGAAGATATTGAAGATTACATGCTTGACACAGGGCTGGAAATCAATATGATACCATTTGATGAAGATGAATTTTAATTATGAAAAAAAAAAACTTCTCTTATAATGAAGCAATTCAGGAAATTGAAGAAATTCTTTTTGAAGTTGAAAATAAAGATGTAGATATTGATGAATTGTCCGACAAAGTAAAAAGAGTTTCCTTCTTAATTAATGCTTGCAAAAATAAATTACTGAAAACAGAAGAACAAATAGATAAGATTCTTGAAAATACAAATAACGATGAATAAGAAAAGTATCATTTTTTTGATACTTTTTTATTAAAATCAAAACTCATTTTACAACACATTTTAACAGATGAAAAAGCTTTCGTTTTTGATATTAGTTTTATTCCCTTTCTTTATTAATGCTCAAACTTTAAATAAAATAAAAAAAGACGGTCAAATTAATATTGCTCTGACCGAAAGCTGGAAAAATACCGTAAATTATAAAACTGCACAAGAATTTGCTGAATTTTTAAATGTAAAGTTCAATCCTGTTTCCATTGAATGGGATGAAGTGTTTTCTCAAAACGGAAAAATTGAAACTGATTATAAAACAAATTCTGAAATTTCATATACACCTGATGCGCTTCAAAAATCAGATATAATTTGCGGAACAATATATGTTTTGCCTTGGCGAAAAAAATTCTTTGACTTTGCCGGTATAATAGAAATAAGCGATCTGTTAATTATAAACCGAAAATTTTCAAAAAAAGTTAAAAATTATAATGACTTAAAAGGGTTAAGAATTGCTTTACTTGAAGAATCAACGTATGAAACAAACATAAAAAAAATCAATAATCAAATAGGCGGAGGAATTAAATTAATAAAAACAAAATCTGAAGATGAATCCTTAAAACTGCTCAAAGAAAATAAAGCAGACGGACTTATAACTGTTTCATTATTAGCACTTTCATATTTAAAAGAAGAAGAAAATTTTAAATTGGCTTTTCCTGTTAATAAACCGAAAGAAGTCGGCTGGGCCGTTAAGAAAGGCAATAAAGAAATACAAACCGAAATACAAAATTTCTTTAATACAATTAAAGGAAACGGAAAATTGGATCAATTATTTCGCGAACAATACGGCATTGATTATTCAACATATTTAGAAATTATTAATTCCTATTCTGTTGCAGGGAAAGATGCAAAAACACGTGATTTTGATGAAATTAAAAATTCAGGAAAAATCATTATAGCCCTGCGGGACAGAGATCTGGTTTGGCATCCGAAAGGGAAAAAACAATTCAATACACTTTTAGCAGAAAGTTTTGCAAAATATCTCGGACTAAAAGCCGAATATGTTATTACGCCTAAATTTTCAAGATATTGGGAAACTAAAAACGGAAAAATAATCAAAGACAGTGCATACACACCCGGATGGTTTAATCATTTTGATGTTGCTTGTGATTTAATTGACCCCTTGGATTGGCGATTAAAAAAAGTCGATGTTTTAGATTTTTTGCCCAATGCAAAAGTTGTAATCGGAAGAAAAGATACTAAAATTTCTTCAGTAAACGACCTTAAAAATCTAAGAGGTGTTACTTCAAAAGGGTCTTCCTACGAACATACATTAGTTCAAAATAATATCACAAATTATTTTCACGATACAGGGAATAACTTTTTCAGCGATGTGATTTCAGGAAAAGCAGACTACACAATTTCAAATATATCTGTCTTTAAATTAGCTGATTATCCTGAGTTGGAAGCAAAGTTTATACTTGGGGAAATTAGAAAAATGGGTTGGGCAATAAAGAAAAACCAACCATTGCTCCGTCAGAAAATTTTGGAATTTTTTGAATATGCAAGAAAAAACGGAATTTTTGACGACTTTTTTAAACATCAAGCCGGCATGACCATGCAATCGGCTCAAAATTATCTCACCGTATTGCATGAGACTTATCAGGAAGGTTATTTTCCCTTTGTATTTTACGGAAAAGAAAAAGGACTTCCTCAAGAAGATGTTTTAGCGACATTTCAAGATAATGAAGGTTATATGTGGTTCGGAACTTACTCCGGTGTTGTAAAATACAACGGCCGGAAAATGAAATTATATAATAAAGAAAGCGGATTAGTAGGAAACTCGGTTTTTGCAATTGATCAAGATAAAAACGGGAAAATCTATTTTGCCGGACTTGACGGAATTACAATTCTGGACAAAAAAACCGAAAAACTTTCAAGGAAATTTGAAGGCATCCCTTTTAAAGGAATTTTTCTTGATGAAAATAATGTGTATTTCTACGGTGACCTCGGACTTTATATGATTAATTCGGAAAATAAAGAATTTTGTTTAAATAAAAAAAATCCGAATTTGCCGATCAGAATAAATTCTGTTTCAAAAAACCCGAAATCAAATCAATTTATTATAGGTTCCGGTAACGGTATTTATCTGTACGAAAATAATATCGTAAAAAAACTTTCAGAAGATTTCTGTCTGTATGCTTATTATGATATTGACGGTAATCTGTGGTTATCAACAGAATCCGGATTTTATTTTATTGATGATATAACAAAAGGTATCAATGAATCCGAAAAAATTAATACGTCTTTAAATATTCATGATACACCAATAAAAAATATAAAAGAAACAAAAGACGGTTCATTATGGTTAATTTCCGATTATAAAATTTATCAATTATTAACCTTAAAACAAAAGCCGATTGTTTATGACAGTCACATCGGCTTAATGAATCATAAGATTCTTTCATTCTATACAGATAATGAAGAAAATCTTTGGTTCGGATTTTCGGGAGGAATCCAAAAACTTACAAATAAAAGTCTACGTAATCTGTATCCCGAAAATTTAAACAGTACGGTAAATTCTGTTTTTAAGGATAAATCAGGAAGAGTTTGGATAGGAATGAGTTCCGGAATTCATTATATTAAAGGATATTTGACTGATTTTTCAAAAACTTTTAAATTTCAGAACAATTCATTTGTAGTTGGTCAAACAAAAAATAATAATATCTTGATTGCCGACAATAAAAACATTTATCTTGTTGATGAAAAAAATCTGAAAATTAAAAAATCAAAGGAATTTAAAAATCCCTTATTCCATTTAAATGATATATTTGTTTCTTCCTCAAATGAGATTTTCTTACTTACGGGAAATGCAGGAATTATTTATTATTTGAAAAATTTTAAATCTGAATTGCAAACAATTGAGAATAAAAATACAACTTTATTAACTCAACTTACCGAATATAATAACAAAATAATCGGTTCAAACAATACCGGATTAGTCGTTTTTGATTCCGGCACTTTTAAACCTTTAAAACAAATTAATTATCATACTTGGGCACTGCGATTAGATTCTGTAAAAAATAAGAATTCCGAAAAATATTCTGAGTTTATTTGGGTCGGAACTCAAAACGGATTGGCAAAATACATGAATGATTCTTTAACTTTTGTTAATAATAATATTTTTTCAGAAACATTGATTACGGCAATTGAACATGCTGATAATCCTGATATGATATGGCTGGGAACGGATAAAGGCGTAAAATATTATAATAAAAAAACAAATCAAATTGAATTTACCATTGATTCCAGAGACGGTTTGCTCGGAAATGAGATTTCTGTTGACGGATTGTATCTCGATAAATCGAACATCCTATGGATAGGGACCTACCACGGGATTGCAACTTTTGATATTAAAAAGAAAAAAACCGAAAAATTCACACCGATTTGTCGTATTGAATCCATTACCATAAACGGTAAAAATTATTTTAAAATTCCCGAACGATTAAAATCGAATCAAAATAATATAAGTTTTGAAATTTCGGGACTTTCTTTTAAAGATGAAAACTCTGTTGAATATGAATATTATTTACAAGGTTTGGATAATCAATTTGCATCATCAAAAGGGGAAAAGAACATTGCAACTTTTCCGTATTTACCTCCCGGAAAATACAGCTTTAAATATCGCACTAAAGGGAAAGACGGTATTTGGAGTTATTATCAAAGTGTTAATTTTGAGATTCGAAAACCTTTTTATTTAGAATGGTGGTTTATTGTACCTATGATATTAGTTGTCTTAATCGGATTTTTACTGATATCGAAATGGCGCATGCGTGTATTACAAAAACAGAATGAAAAACTTGAAAAAATTGTTGCTGAAAGAACATTTGAAATAACCGAGAAAAATACGGAACTGGAAGCTCAAAAAGAAGAAATAAAAGCACAACGAGATTTAGCAGAAGAACAAAGAGATGAAATTATTCATCAAAAGAAGGATATCGAAGACAGCATTTTGTATGCAAAACGTATTCAAAATGCCATTCTTCCGCCGAAAAAACTCATCAGTAAATCGATGCCCGAGAATTTTATTTTATTTAAACCGCGTGATATTGTCAGCGGTGATTTTTATTGGGCAGCCGAAAAAAACAATATAACTTATTATGCTGCAGCAGATTGTACGGGTCACGGTGTTCCCGGAGCCTTTATGAGTATGCTCGGGATTTCTTTCTTAAATGATATTATAAGAACATCGCAAAAGGAACTTAAAGCTTCTGACATACTCAACAAACTGAAAGAAAAAGTGATTGAAGCATTGCACCAAACAGGTGAAGCACAGGAAGCAAAAGACGGGATGGATATTTCTCTTTGCAAAGTAAACAGTAAAAAAGAAACAGTAGAATATGCCGGTGCTTTTAATCCCTTATATATTGTAAGAAACAGCGAAATTTTAATTTACGAAGCCGATCGTATGCCGATAGGAATTTATGATTTTGACGGTGCCGGTGATAAATTTACAAACCACGAAATAAAACTTCATAAAGGTGATGCTCTTTATACATTCTCTGACGGTTATGCTGATCAATTCGGAGGACCGAGAGATAAAAAGTTTATGATCGGAAGATTTAAAAAGATGCTTCTTGAAATTCAGGATTTATCAATGGAAAAACAAAGAGATTATCTTGAGAAAAAAATCGAAAATTGGATGGAAAACTACGAACAAGTTGATGATATTTTGGTTATCGGAACAAAATTCTAATTTTTTAATGCAACTTTTTTAATTTATTATATCGTGTTATAAAACATGTAATTTTAAATTCATAAACAGCCGACAGCAAAAAATTGACGCATGAAAAAACAAATACTTTCAGCAATAGTATTTTTAATAAGTATTAACTCTTTTG
>JAOZQB010000133.1:0-3470 GCA_029932445.1 Bacteroidales bacterium
CCTTGCACTAACAATTGTAAATATAATGAAGAAAAAGTTTGTGTTTTCTGCAAGCGCACAATGTATGAAATCGAGAATTGGCCGGATTTCTCGGATACGGAAAAATTACATGTTTTAAAACGGACTAAATCAAAATATAAAAATTAATAAAACTAGTGAAGAGACAAGATATATATGTTTTAGCAGGCTTAATTGCTTTATTTTTGCCGTTTTTTTTATCAGAAACGATTTATTCTTTTTATACTTCCTTTAATAAAGAACACGGTTTAATTACGGCATTTATAAAATTTGCATTATTGGCAACTTTTGGTGAAGCTTTGGGCTTACGAATTCGTGAAGGCATTTGGAATCGTAAAGATTTCGGATTGTTGCCGCGTGCCGTTGTATGGGGATTTTTGGGAATTACAATAAAAGTTGCTTTTGTGATTTTTGCTTCCGGAACACCGCACTTTTTAGAATATATCGGTGTGAAAGATGCCGGAAAAATTATGTCCGGCAATTTAAATGCGTATAAAATTTTAGTTGCCTTTTCAATTAGTCTTACAATGAATCTGATTTATGCACCTGTGATGATGACATTGCATAAGCTTACTGATATTCATATTGTTAGGTATAAAGGAAAATTAAGTTGTCTTTTGAAAAAAATAACATTTGCCGAAAATTTCAAACAAATAAACTGGGATGTTCAATGGCATTTTATTTATAAAAAGACCATTCCGCTGTTTTGGATACCGGCACACACAATAACTTTTCTTTTGCCGGCTGAAACTCAGGTGTTATTTGCTGCATTATTGGGTATTGCATTGGGAACGATATTGGCATTTGCAAGTTTGAAAAAATAATGTATTTCAGATATCCGTGCCACGCTGTTTCATGACACGGGTTTTTATATTTGAAAGGATTTATTAAAATTTCAAACTAATTCCGCCCAAGAAATTAATTCCCGCTTGCGGAAAATAACCGAAATCAGTATTACTTTTATTTTCTGAAATATATGTGTAAACCCAAGCATTGCTTTCGTATTGTGTGTTTAATACATTATTAATAAACAAATTAAAAGAAATATTTTTTATTAACTTCGTGTGAAATGTATAAGAAAATCGTAAATTATTAACGAAATACGGGTCTAAAGAGCGGACTTTATTTCCGGTATTATCAATGAATTGTCTGCTTACATATTTTGAAATCAAATTTGCATTAAATTCTTTATAAATTTTAAAACTCAGCTCGCTGCCCGCAATAATATTCGGTGAAAATGAAATGTCGGTTTCGCTGTAAGTTTCGGTTTCTTGTCCCCAAGTGTCCCAATTATCAATATAAACCGTTAAGTTCTTGATTTTATTTTGACTGAATGTTGCATTCATTTTCCAATCGGCAAATTCGGTAAGTTTTACTCCGCCCGAAATTTCAACCCCGGCTCTGTAACTTTCAGGAATATTACTCATAATGTATGCTCCTACATTATTTATTTCACCGGTTAAAACCAGCTGATTTTTGTAATTCATAAAATAGAAATTCACGTCAAAAGCAACATTCTCAAAAGTTGTTTTATAGCCGGCTTCAAAATCGTATAAAGTTTCGGGCAAAATTACTTCTTCGGGTGCGGCATCTTTGAAATTACTTCTCGACGGCTCGCGATTTGCCAAAGCAAATGAAAAATATGCATCATTATTTTGATTAATCTTATAACTTATTCCGGCTTTCGGATTAAAGAAATTATAGGGATGCGTTTGCGAAATATCTCTTAAATCATCGTGTGTTCCGCTAATGTTATAATTGATATTACGAACTTGCATATCCGTCCAAATATTGATGCTCGAATTAAATATATAATTGATTTTCAGGTAATTATTTAATTCTTTTTTAATTCCTTTATTGCGATACCACTCATAACGAATATCGGCATTTGACATGTATTTTGCCCAAATTATTCTTCCGAAATGATCCCCGTCGTATTGATTTGCCGAACCGCCGAAAACAAGATTGAAATTCTTATTTTGATATTTCAAAGAATAAACAGCACCGGCAAACGTATTATCTAACCATTTTCTGCGAATTAAATCGGTGCTTATAATCGTATCATTTCCTGCAATCAGATTTTGTAAACCGTAATCGAAAAAATCCTCATCATCTTTGTATTGTTCGTAATAACCGTTTCCGTCGGTACGGTGTAAAGCAAAATTTAAACTTAAATTCTTATTAAATTCCCTTGTATAAAAAAATTGAACATGTTTTTGCGTGTAATCATCAACCTCATTATCATAAGTGTACGGATTACAGGTTCGGTTTGTGATTAAACTGTCTTTCGGAACACCGTACCACGCCTGATAGGTGTTTTCATGACCGCTGAATATCTTCACTTTAAAGAAGTTCTTTTTATCAACATAAATTCCCGATAAGTAATAGGATTGCAAATCAGATTTTGCTCGATCGATGTATCCGTCAGAATGAATTTTTGAAAGTCGCATATCAAAAGCAAAATGCTTTTTTATCAATCCCGTTCCGGCTTTCACGGTTGATTTATATGTATTAAAAGAACCGTAGGTTTGGTTCAATTCGGCATAGGTTTCTTTATTAATTTTATTTGAAATAAGATTAACATTAGCTCCGAAAGCTGCAGCACCGTTAGAAGAAGTTCCGACACCCCTTTGAACCTGAATACTGTTAACAGAGGATGCAAAATCGGGTAAATCAACCCACCACACACCGTGCGATTCCGGGTCGTTAAGCGGAATTCCGTCAAGCGTAACATTAATGCGTGTCATATCCGTTCCTCGAATACGCATTCCGGTATAACCGACACCGGCTCCGGCATCTGAAGTAATCACTACGGAAGGTGTTAAATCTAATAAATACGGAATATCTTGCCCGTTGTTATGTTTGTCAATATCTTTTTGGTTAAGATTTGTGTATGCAATCGGTGTTTTATTATCAGCACGTGTTGCTGTTACAATAACTTCATCAGCTATAATATCCGACTGTTTCAATTTTACGGAAATATTTATGTCTTTACTTTTTACGGAAACTTTTTTAACAAGCGTTTCATAACCGATAAAAGAAATTTCTATGGTATAATCACCTCTTTTTACATTTTTAAATTCAAAATATCCGTTTTTATCACTCGTCGATTGCCGATCGTTTTCTTGAATTTTAATAATTGCACCCGGAATTTTTTCGTTTATTTCGTTTTCAATTGTTCCGCCGATTTTTTGTGCAAACAGATTAATGCCGAATATCAGCATGATGAGAATTAAGCTTAAGTGTTTCATTTTGTGATGTTTAAAATTAATAATTAATTATGAACATCAGGGAAAATAGTTTGAGAAAATATTACTTTGTCTTCCTGCGGCGGCATTACCCGTACCAGGTTCAAAGGGTTTGTTCTCAGCCCGTCATATTAAGGCACCCCTGATTTGATTTTGCAAAGATAGTAAAAAAATGAGTGCAAAAAAAGATGAAAAGAAAAAAGG
>JAOZQB010000133.1:3570-8213 GCA_029932445.1 Bacteroidales bacterium
AGTTAGGAATTTGGAAAGTATAAATTAGGATGAAGAAAATATTAGGAATTGGTATTTTTTTATAAAAACTTTCTACTTTTACCTTGTACCTTTTAACTTTATAGGATGGAAACAATAAAAGAACTTTATAAAATCGGAAACGGACCTTCAAGCAGTCATACAATGGGACCGAAATTTGCCGCAAAAAAATTTGCCAAACGTAATCCGAATGCAAAATCTTTTAAAGTAACGTTGTACGGAAGTCTTGCCCTTACCGGAAAAGGACATATGACCGATTATATCATCGAAAAAACACTTCCCGGGAAAGTTGAAATTATTTGGAAACAAAACGAATATTTACCGATGCATCCGAACGGGATGATTTTTGAAGCATTTGATAATGAGGGAAATAAAACGGATGAATGGGAAGTTTACAGTATCGGTGGGGGAGCTATTGCCGATAAAGAAACAAAACCTGACAGTAATGATATTTATCCTATAACTTCAATGACCGAAATTATCAAACATCTTGAAAAAGAAGGCGGTACTTTATGGGAATATGTTTATAAAATTGAACACAAAGATTTTCCGAAATACTTGAAAAAAGTTTGGAAAACGATGAAAGCTGCCATTGAACGCGGCTTAGAAACCGACGGAACTTTACCGGGTGTTTTGAAACTTCGCAGGAAAGCACCGGCTTATTTTGTAAAAGCCAATATGCAAAATAAATTTGCCGAAGATGATACCTTTCTTTTTGCATATGCTCTTGCCGTTTCGGAAGAAAATGCTTCTGCGGGAAAAGTTGTAACGGCTCCCACTTGCGGTTCTTCAGGAATTTTACCGGCGGTTATGTACTTGTTTTACAAAAAATATAATTTTTCGGAAAAGCAAATTTTGGAAGCCCTTGCGGTTGCCGGATTAATCGGAAATTTAGTAAAAGAAAATGCGTCAATTTCAGGTGCCGAAGTCGGATGCCAGGGAGAAGTAGGCACGGCTTGTTCGATGGCAGCTGGAGCTTGTGCTCAATTGCTCGGCGGAACAATGTATCAAATTGAATATGCCGCCTCTTCGGGTTTGGAGCATCACCTCGGATTAACCTGCGATCCTATTGCCGGTTTGGTGCAGGTACCGTGTATCGAAAGAAATGCTTTCGGGGCACAACGGGCTTTGGATTCTGCATTGTATGCCATACATTCCGACGGCAGACATCTGGTATCTTTTGATAATGTGGTGGAAGTTATGGAACAAACGGGTCACGATTTACCGAGTTTATATAAAGAAACTTCTTTGGGCGGTTTGGCAACTATGGGTTTGCACGGCAGAGATAATGAATAATTGACAATGAGCAATTGAGAATGATAAATGAGTTTTGAGATTGTTCGGGAACTTTAAAACTTTCAACTTTTAACTTTCAACTACATAGGATGGCAAAACATAATATTCTCGGAAATAAAGGCGAACAGGCGGCAGCGGAATATCTTGCCGGAAAAAGTTATAAAATTCTTGCTCGTAACAAACGATACAGGCATTTGGAAATTGACATTATAGCCGAACATCGGGATATGATTATTTTTGTTGAAGTGAAAAGTCGCAGCGGAACGTATTTTGAGCAACCTTTTCAAGCTGTTACAATAAAAAAACAGAAAAAAATTATTAAAGCAGCAAATATCTATATCGAAGAGAATGAAATTGACCTTGAAGCCCGTTTTGATATTATCTCAATTGTTGAGCAAAACGGCAAATTTCAAATTGAGCATATTGAAGATGCATTTTATCCGTTGGTATAATCTTTAATTACGTGTATTCTCCGTATATTTTGAATTCAAAATCTCGGCATATTCTTTTTTGTTTTTCAAAACTTCAACCGCTTTTAAAATATTCGGATCGTTATCGTTTAAAATCTTATAATATTCGTTATTTCCCCAAATATCATTGGCAATTAATGCTTTAATTTGCATTTTTATGTATTTGTTTGTCGTAAATTCATTCAAAAAATCATTTTTCTTAATATCATCTTCGTAAATGTAATTAATCAAATCAACGATTGCATCATCGGAAATTTCAAAATTCTTTTTAAAAATATTGAAATTTTTATAGGTTTTGAATATTTTTGCTCTGTTTTTTTCTGCATATAAATGAATAAATTCATTGATTTTGCCCGAATTTAATTGTTTTCTGTAAAAAGAAGGATAATGAACCGTGTCTGCAGGAATAAAAATATCCGGCATAATACCGCCGCCGCCGTAAACTAATCGGTTATTATTTAATGTTTTAAATTTTAAAGAATCGTTTAATTTAATGCTGTCTTTGTTAGTATATTCTCCGTGTTCGAAGCGATGCATTAAATCTTCATTATAATCTTCAATGCCCTTATTATAAGGTTTTTGAATGTTTCTGCCGGAAGGCGTGTAATATTTAGCAACGGTTAATCGTATCATGGAGCCGTCAACCAAATAAATCGGTTTCTGCACCAGGCCTTTTCCGTATGAACGTCTGCCGATAACAATACCGCGATCTAAATCCTGCACTGCTCCGCTGACAATTTCTGCTGCTGATGCCGAAGATTCATTAATGAGAACGACCAAATCATTATTTCGAAATTTACCTGTTTTATGCGTAAAATAATCTTTTCGTTTTTGACGGACTCCGTCTGTATAGAGTACAAGCGTATTTTTATTAAAGAAATTTTCGAGTAACCGGACGGCAGCATACAAATATCCGCCTGAATTATAACGTAAATCCAAGATTAGTTCAGCATTTTTTTTGGTCATCAAAGTATCGGTTGCTGCTTTAAATTCATCAAGTGTTGTTGCCGAAAATCGATTTAGTTTAATATAAGAAACATGATCATTTATATTATATGCTGCGGTGATACTTTTAACAGGAATTTTTGCTCTTGTGATAACCGTTGAAAAATGTTTTTTCAATCCTCTTCTTTTTACACTAATTTTTACTTTTGTATCTTTTTTTCCTGTCAGAAGTTCTCGAAGTTTATCATCGGTAATTCCGGTTCCGGCAATGGTTTCGTTTTCGACCGTAATTATTCTGTCCCCGGGTTTTATGCCGGCTTTTTCGGAAGGTCCGTTTTTTACGACACTTAAAATCATAACGGTATCTTGAATAATATCGTAAGAAATTCCTACACCAACGAAGCTGCCTATCAATCCTCTGTTAAGTTCTTCTATTTCATCTTTTGAAAAATATAAAGAATGCGGATCCAAATCTTTTAGGACGGATTTTATGGCATCTTCCGTTAATTTTTCTTCATTCACGCTGTCTGCATAACTCCCTGCTACGGCATCCAATACTTGATTGAATTTATATATTTGTTGTTGGTCGGCTTGGGCGAAAATACTCGTATTTAAAAACAGCAGGAATATGTATAATAATATTTTGTTCATTTTTTTATTTTTGAATTTTGTTTGCAGAGATACAGTCTGCATGGTGTAAGAAATAATTCAGAATGCATAATTTATAATTCATAATTCATTACATTTGTAACGAAAAAATACAAAGCATATTACGATGTCAAAGATATTTAAAATATTCATACTGATTTTAATTTCTGCACAAATTAATGCTCAGAACACGATTTGGTTTAAAGACGTTTCTTTCGGGAAAGCTTTTATTGCCGATACGAGAAGCCCGATTATTAAACTTGAAATCGGAAAATTGAATAAAATATCACCTTATTATTATAATACGGATGTGTCAAAAAGATTGTTTATTGAACCGCATTTCGGCTATGAAATTCCTCTTGTTTCTTTTTCAAAAAATAATTACGGATTTTATTTTGATTTTCCCGGCGGTGCCGTAACCTTAGTTGATATGTTTGAGGAAAAAACAGCACCGGTTATTAATACAGACTATTGGTTCGGAACGGAAATAAAGATTATAAAACGACTTCCGGAAAACAAATTTATAAAAAATATCGGTTTGAATGTGTTGCCCTTATTTCATGAAAGCACCCATCTCGGCGATGAATTTTCTTTACACGGTTATTATGAAGCCCCTGATTTTAAACGTGTTAATATTTCTTATGAAGCATGGAAAGTTTCCGTTATATTAAATGATCCGGATACTTTAAGCGGAAATGTTTTATCGTTAAAAGCCGGCATCCAAAATCTTTGGACACTGAAAGACGGTTATTATTTCACTGACAGTTTAGAAGTAAAAGGAGATGAAGTTCCGAAAAGTACAAAGACGTTTGAATGGTATTTTTTATTGAATTATCAAAGAAGTAAAGGTTTTTTATGTTCCGACAAATTTGTTAATATTTTTTCCGCCGAACTTAATAACCGATCGAAATTCAGCTATGAAAAAGCAATATCCGAAACAAGAGTATGGTCTTACAATCTTTATTTCGGTTGGGAATACAAAATTTCGGATAAAGTATTTCGCAATGTCGGATTTTTCTTGCGATATTATGCCGGCTTAAATCCGCACGGACAGTTTCGGAATACCGGCGGTTATCAATTTACGGGTTTTAGTGTGGTTTTGATGTAGGGACTTTCAGAAAACATTATATGACTGAAACTAAAGACAATACATGGCTGCCATTTTAATAATTACCCCAAATTATGCGTATTTTGTTTATTTTTGGGGTAATTTATTTTGGCTTTGGTTTAATATTCCGTTGTTATTAGACTAATTGAGGTGCTAAG
>JAOZQB010000011.1:0-18301 GCA_029932445.1 Bacteroidales bacterium
AATGAAAAATGAAAGAGAAAGCGATGCTAAACAAATAACACATTCAGTAAGTTCAGAATTTAAAAAATATCCTTGGCGAAGCCCTGAAATAATTACTTTTAAAGCACAGGATAAAGCAAATGTTTATGCTCGATTATATCTGCCGAAAGCTGAAGTAAAAAATAATGCTGCCGTAATTTTTGTTCACGGTGCCGGTTATTTGCAAAATGCGGATAAAAAATGGAGTTATTATTATCGAGAATATATGTTTCATAATATTTTGGCAGATAACGGCTATACGGTTTTGGATATTGATTACAGAGGCAGTGCCGGATACGGCAGAGATTGGCGGACGGCAATATATCGATATATGAGCGGAAAAGATTTATCCGATCAAGTTGACGGTGCAAAGTTTTTAGTTGAAAAATATGGTATTAATTCAGATAAAATAGGAATTTACGGCGGATCCTACGGCGGGTTTATTACCTTGGCTGCAATGTTTAAAGAAGGTGCAGTGTTTAAAGCCGGAGCAGCTATTCGTTCAGTTGCCGATTGGGCACAATACAATCACGGTTATACTTCAAATATTTTAAACACACCCGTAACAGACAGTTTGGCTTATGTCAGAAGTTCACCGATTTATTATGCCGACGGCTTACAAGGACATCTTTTAATGCTGCACGGAATGATTGATGATAATGTTCATTATCAGGATATTGTAAAACTGACACAAAGATTAATTGAGCTGGGAAAACAGAATTGGGAAGTGGCGTCCTATCCGGTTGAAAAGCACGGTTTTAAAGAACATTCAAGTTGGACGGATGAATATATGCGAATTTTTAATTTATTTCAAAAAGAATTAAATGCTAAAAAGTAATAAAACTTAGTCAAAACTGTTTAACCATTTGAGTGCTGCTTCTTTAGTCGAGAAAAAATTAAAATAATAATTGTCGGCTTTGCTGTATTCTTTATACAATTGTGCCAGAGCAGTTTCCATTGAACTTGATATAATAAAAGCATCACAAATAAAGTCAGACTTTGCCAATGATTTATTGTTAATTTCAACTATGCGATATAAATCTTCGGGATTAACATTTTTAAAAAATTTACCATTTGAAGCATCGGTTAAAATTTTTACTTTTTTAGACAATAATTTGTCTTTACTTAATGCCGAGATATACTCTATGAAATCATTTATTGTAACAGTTCCTTTTACTGTTGTTTCAATAATACCTGTTTTTTCATTAAATTTGTACTGTATCACTATAATTTGGTGTTTAGACAAATATATAAATAATATATTGATATTTTTGAATATTTTGACGAAACGATTGTTTTTTTTTATAAAAAAAGCCGGCTTAAGCCGGCTTCCTTTCAAAATTTAATTATTATTAATTCAAAATTTATTTCACTTCTTCGTAATCAACATCCTGAATGTCGTCATCATCGGATTTTTTGTCATCATCATTTCCGCCTTGTCCGGCATACGGGTTATTAACATTTGCATCTTGGAAATCAGCTCCTTGTGCACCGCCTTGTGCACCTTGGTTATACATTTCCTGTGAAGCTGCTTGGAATACTGTATTCAGCTCATTCATTGCACTGTCAATAGTATCAATATCTTGATTTTTATGAGCTTCTTTCAATTTTTTCAAAGCTTCTTCAATCGGTGCTTTTTTATCTGCCGGTAATTTATCACCAAATTCTTTTAATTGTTTTTCCGTTTGGAAAATCAAAGAATCAGCTTGATTGATTTTATCAATTTTTTCTTTGGCTTTTTTATCTTCATCAGCATTTGCGGCAGCTTCATCTTTCATTTTTTGAATTTCTTCATCGGATAATCCGGAAGATGCTTCAATTCTGATTTTTTGCTCTTTTCCTGTTCCTTTATCTTTAGCCGAAACATTTAAAATACCGTTTGCGTCAATATCAAAAGTTACTTCAATTTGCGGAACGCCTCTTGGTGACGGCGGGATACCGTCCAAATGGAATCGTCCGATTGTTTTATTATCATGAGCCATTGCTCTTTCACCTTGTATCACATGAATTTCAACTGACGGTTGATTATCAACAGCAGTTGTAAATGTTTGTGATTTTTTAGTCGGTATGGTTGTATTCGATTCAATTAATTTTGTCATAACACTGCCCATGGTTTCAATTCCTAATGAAAGCGGAGTTACATCCAATAATAACACATCTTTTACGTCTCCTGACAGTACACCGCCTTGAATAGCAGCACCGACAGCAACAACTTCGTCAGGATTAACACCTTTTGAAGGTGTTTTTCCGAAGAAATCTTCAACAACTTTTTGAATTGCCGGAATTCTGGTTGAACCGCCGACCAAAATTATTTCATCAATATCCGAATTTGAAATTCCGGCATCTTTCATGGCAATTTTGCATGGTTCAATAACTTTTTGAATTAACTTATCAGCCAATTGTTCAAATTTTGCTCTTGACAATGTGCGAACCAAATGTTTCGGTATTCCGTCAACAGGCATAATATACGGAAGATTAATTTCCGTACTTGTTGAACTTGATAATTCAATTTTTGCCTTTTCGGCAGCTTCTTTTAATCTTTGAAGCGCCATCGGATCTTTTCTTAAATCAATGTTTTCATCTTTTAAGAATTCTTCTGCCAACCAATCGATAAGGACTTGGTCAAAATCGTCTCCTCCGAGGTGGGTATCACCGTTTGTTGATTTTACTTCAAAAACACCGTCGCCGAGTTCCAAAATTGAAATATCAAATGTTCCTCCGCCGAGGTCAAACACGGCAATGGTTTCGTCTTTTTGCTTTTTATCCAAACCGTAAGCCAATGCAGCTGCAGTCGGTTCGTTAATAATTCGTTTTACCTCTAAACCGGCAATTTCTCCGGCTTCTTTGGTTGCTTGTCTTTGTGAATCACTGAAATAGGCAGGAACCGTAATAACAGCTTCAGTCACTTCTTGACCAAGAAAATCTTCAGCTGTTTTCTTCATTTTTTGAAGAACCATAGCCGAAATTTCTTGCGGCGTATACAGTCTGTCATCAATTTTTACACGCGGTGTATTATTTTCGCCTTTTACAACTTTGTACGAAACTCTGTTGATTTCTGTTTTTACTTTATCATAAGTTTCTCCCATAAATCGTTTTATGGAGAAGATTGTTTTTTCCGGATTTGTGATTGCTTGTCTTTTTGCCGGGTCGCCTACTTTTCTTTCTCCGCCTTCTACAAAAGCAACAATTGAAGGTGTTGTTCGTTTTCCTTCACTGTTTTGGATAACAACGGGTTCATTTCCTTCCATAACGGAAACGCATGAATTTGTCGTTCCTAAATCGATACCTATTATTTTTCCCATTTTTATATTTATATTTAATTAGTATTCAAAATTTCGATATTAAATTATCAATCATTGTGCCGTCCGGGTTTTTATCTTATTTTATGAAAAAAAGACATATAATCTGTTTCAGATGACATAAAAGTGAAAAAGATATCAGACAAAAAGTCAGGTTTATTCTTTATTATTAGTGATGCAACCTATTTACCGTAAAATTAGTCATGTAATAAAACTACACTTAATCTGACAAAAATGAAACACTTTAATTGGAAAAAGATCTACGACACGGGTATTGTTGAAATTGATAAACAACACAGACACCTTTTTGAAATTGCAAATGCTTTTTATGATGAGTTGTTTTCCGAAACATCTGTGCCCGATAATAAGAAAATATTCAAAATTTTAGAAAATTTAAAGGATTTTTCAGAATTTCACTGCAAGTATGAAAAAAAGATTTATCCGTCAGAAATCGTACAACAATTTTTTAATATTGAAAATATGTTGGTTGAAAGAATCGAGGAATTGAAAGACTTGTATAAATCAAATAATATTATTGTTTTGTATGGTTTTGCCGAATTTCTCAGAAAATGGCTTTTAAAACATATTTTAATTTTAAATGCAAAAGATTTTAAGGAATTATTGAAAAAAGAAACTTTCAGTTTGTCTTGTAATTAAAAACTATAAGTTTTGAATATTAATTACCGGATTTGCATAGATATTTAAGAATAAGATTTCCGCATCTTTCGAATGATTGTTGATTTTATTTAATTGTTCTTCTTTATATTTAAGAAAGATTTCTTTTTTACCTTCTGAATAAAAATCTTGAAATTTAACGGAATGATTTAATAAATCGTATGCAATATAATTATTCGGAAAAAGATAATAATTGCGATAAATTTCGGAATCAATAATTTCACCCAATTTTTTAACTTTATTATTCGTTCTTGAGACGGTTTCTAATACAGTAAGTTTTGAATTTATCGGTTTCCCGATTGCAATATGAACATTTCCTTTATTACTGCATGTTCCGTCAATAATACTTTTGATGTCTTCCCCTTCGGATTTAACATATTTAGTGTTTCCGTTATGTAAAAGTTCTTTTACTTTCAAATGATCATTCGGTTCAAATTCATATGAAACGGAAAGCGGAACAATCATTAATTCACGGATATTTTCTTCAAAAGATCCGGTACCCGAAGCATTCAGCATTTTCAGAATTCCGGAATGTGTTTTATCATCACCGTTTTTAGTTCTTCCGCCGCGCTGTGCAATCCAAACGGATTCTTTTTTATTAAAAACCGTATATCGAATATACTCGGAAAGTTGCAGGGTTTTCTTAAGCAATTCTTTCGGTGTTCCTTTTCGGTATACTTTAAACATTTTATTGGTTTTTCCGATATCGAAAACAAGCGGATCTTCCATTAAATTATTTCCGAAAGTAATTTCCGTTGTTCGAAAACCGTTATCAGCTAAAATATATTCAAATAAAGTGGCATCTAAAACAATATCTCGGTGGTTGGAAATAAAAACATAATGTTTGTCCTTTTCAATATTTTTCAAACCTGAAACGCTTAATTCCGTTATTGTATTTTCAATTACTTTGTCCGTAATCTGATGCATAATTTTCATTTGAAAATCATTAATTGACTGAACAGAATTCATTAATTGAATATAACCGGCATCATTTAAATCAGGGAAAAAATAATGAATTAATTGTTTAAAACGTTTATTTGCAGAAATGCGTTTTACGGCTTCAAGGGCTTCTTTTTCGTTATAAGGTCTGAATTCGTCATAGAAATCAGTTATCTTTATTGTTTGCATAAGATGCAATTATATGGCATATTTTGTTCGTCTTGCAAAGATAAAAATATCCTTTTAATTAAATTATTTTATTCCGGTTTACCGAAAAATTTTATCTTCGCAGGTCATAACTAAAAAATAAAACGATGAGTAAATTCGGAAAAGTTATTAAGAAATTCCCGAAAACTTTTTGGGTGGCAAATTCAATGGAAATGTTCGAACGTGTTGCCTGGTACGGTCTTTTTACTGTTCTTGCATTATATCTTACAGGTTCTACAGATGAAGGGGCATTAGGATTCTCACAAAGTGAAAAAGGATTGATGATGGGTATAGTAACAGCAATATTATATCTTTTGCCTATTATAACCGGTGCAATTGCGGACAGGGTAGGATATAAAAAAATGCTTGTGATAGCTTATGCCGTGTATTCATCAGGTTATTTAATGATGAGTATTTTTACTAATTATTATTCTGTATTTGCCGCTTTTTTATGGGTTGCTCTGGGAGCTGCATTGTTTAAACCTATTATCTCTGCTACCGTAACGAAAACAACAGATAAAGAAACATCTTCAATCGGCTTCGGGATTTTTTATATGATTGTTAATGTCGGCGGTTTTATAGGTCCTTTTATTGCATCAAAATTGCGACATATGAATGACGGAAACGGATGGAAATTTGTATTTTATATGTCTGTTGCTTCAATTTTGATTAACATGATTTTAGTATTGTTTTTATATAAAGAACCTGACAGAGAAAAATCGGATAAAAAATTATCGGAAGTAATAAAAAACTCATTGAATAATATTTTGACTGCATTGAAGGATACTAAATTATTAATATTCCTGATTATAATGGTTGGTTTTTGGACGATGTTTAATCAGCTGTTTTATACATTACCGAATTTTATTGATCAATGGATTGATACTTCCGTCCTATATGATGCCGTTCATAATATTTCTCCGTGGCTTGCAAGTGTTGTAGGAACGGAACATCATGATATTGCACCTGAAATGATTATTAATTTAGATGCCGGAATGATTGTTCTTATTCAAGTAATAATCTCAACAATTGTTATGAGACTGAAGCCTGTAAATGCAATAATTTCAGGGATTATTGTAAATGCAATCGGTATTGGTTTAGCGTTTGCTACACATAATCCATTTTACGTAATTATCGGTATTGTGGTTTTTGCAATCGGAGAAATGGCAAGTTCGCCGAAATTTACGGAATATGTAGGAAGAATTGCACCGAAAGGAAAAGAAGCTCTATATATGGGAACCTCATTTTTGCCTGTTGCTGCCGGCAATTTTTTTACGGGATTTCTTTCGGGAAATGTATATCAAAGTATTTCTGATAAAACTTCTTTATTAAAGAATGAAATTGCTGAAAGAGGATTACAATTACCTGAAATTTCGAAAGAATTTACTCAAAATCAATATTTTGATGCTGCGGCAAAACAAATGGGAATGGGAAAAACAGAATTAACTCAATATTTGTGGGATACGTATCATCCTTCACATATTTGGTATATTTTCAGTGCAATAGGTGTTGTCACCGTCATCGGTTTATTTATATACGATAAATTTGTTTTGAAAAGTAAAAACGGAGATTAGAAAAGTAAGTTAAATTTAACTTTGCCAAAGTTTCAAACTTTGGCAAAGTTCTTAAAACCTTTAATCTTCATATTCCATAGTAATTTTTGTTCCGTAGGATTTATCGGTCAATTTTGTGGCTTCGGTGATAACGCTTTTATTACCGCCGTTTTCAATAAAATTAAGGCAAGCTCGTATTTTCGGCGCCATATTACCTTCTCCGAATTTGCCTTCTGCCGTATATCTTAAAGCATCTTTGCGATTAAGGAAATCCAATTTTTGTTGATTCGGTTCATTGAAATTGATATACACATAGGGCACGTCCGTTAGGATATAAAATTCATCGGCTTTAATTTTAGCTGCCAATAATGCGGATGCTTTGTCTTTATCAATAACGGCTTCCGTTGGTCTTACTTTTTTGTTTTCATCAATATAAACGGGAATTCCGCCGCCTCCGGATGCAATAACAACGGCTCCGGCATCGGTAATGCTTTCAATTGTTTTAATATTGAAAATATCTAACGGTTCGGGGGAAGGAACAACGCGTCGCCACCCGCCGACTTTTTTTGGTGTAGGTTTAAAAATCCATTTTTTGTCAGCAACTAATTTATCGGCGGTTTCTTTATCGTAAATTTTGCCGACCGGTTTTGTCGGATTTTGAAATGCCGAATCATTTTTATCAACAGCAACTTGTGATACCAGTGTAACGATATCTTTTTCAATACCTTCTTCAATAAAAATATTTCGAAGAACGCGTTCAATCATGTATCCGATACCGCCTTGCGAATCGGCAACACAAATATCCAAAGGCATTTGCGGAATCTTATACATTATTTCCCCGGCATCGTTTCGCATCAAAATATTTCCGACTTGCGGACCGTTTCCGTGGCTTAAAATAACTTCGTGACCTTCTTTTATGAAAGGGATGATATTCATAAGCGTATCATAAGTGTTTTGTTCCTGCTCTTCGATGGTGCCGGCTTGATTGCCTCTTAATAAAGCATTTCCGCCGAGTGCAATGACTATTTTTTTCTTCTTCATATCTTTATTGCTTAAAGTTTAAATGTTTATTTGCTTACAAATAATAATTTTCCTGTTTCAAAAAATCTGATGTATAAAATTCAAAAATAAATGAGGTTCAATGATTAAAGGGAATGTAAATCCGAAAACAGACCCGGCAAAATGGGCATCGTGCGCAATATGATCTTTCCCTCTTTTACTCATAAAATAAGAATAAATTAAATATAATGCACCGAAAATATAAGCCGGTATCGGTATCGGAATAAACATCAGGAATAAGGATGTTTTCGGAGCTAATAAAATGGTTGTGAAAACAACGGCTGAAACAGCACCGGATGCACCGACCGAATTATAATAATGATTATTTTTATTTTTTAATAATGCAGGCAATGTCGAAAAAGGAACAGCCAAGATATACATTAAAATATACAAAATTTTTCCTGCCGTAAACAACTGAGTAAAAGCATCTTCAATATACTGACCGAAAATCCAAAGCACATACATATTAATAATCAAGTGCAGCCATCCGCTGTGAACTAATGCGTGAGAAAGCATGCGGGCATATTGCTTTTTATGCCAAACCATGTAGGCATTAAATTTTAATTTATTCAGTAATTCAACATTGTTAAATGCCAAAACGGAAACAACAGACGTTATAATTATTAAAAATAAAGTGAGGTACATATTTTATCAAAATTTAAAAAGGAATGCAAAGATAGAAAAACAGATGTTATTTAGTGCAATATTTTAAAGATTAGTTCCTTTAACAAATCTTCATGACTCGTGCTTACATTATTATACCCTTTTGTTTTCATATCATATTCTCGTAACAAAGAAATAACGGCAACGGTTTTTCTTGTATTATAGATTTGAGCTGCTTTGACGTAATCTTTAACAAAATACGGATTGACTTTTAAAACTGATGCAACATTGTTTTTGTTTTTATCGCTTAAAAAATGATAATTTAATATTTTTGAGAAAAAGGAAAATAATGTTATGATTGTCACAACGATAGGATTGTCTTTCGGATTGCGAGCAAAATGTTGAATTATTCGATTGGCTTTTAAAACATCTCGATTTATCAGAGCATTTTGCAATTCAAAATTATTAAAATCCTTACTGATGCCGATGTTTTTTTCGATATGCTCCGGAGTGATACTTGTGCCTTCCGGTAAGGAAATCATTAATTTATCAAGTTCATTTGTTATTTTACTTAAATCGGTTCCTAAAAAATCGGTTAAAAGTTGTGTTGAAACCGGTGTAGCCGTATATTTTTTTTCTTTGAGATAAGAATTTATCCATGCCGGAATTTGATTTTCGTAAAGTTTTTTTGATTCAAATAAGACGGCTGTTTTATTTAAGAGTTTATATAATTTCGTACGCTTATCAAGTTTTTTGTATTTGTAATTAAAAACAAGAATCGTCGATTTTAAAGGTTGCTCGGCATAAAATGCCAATTTCTCAATATGTTTCAGATTTTGAGCTTCTTTAACAATCAACACTTGATGATTTGCCATCATCGGAAAGCGTTTGGCATTATTTATAATATCTTCAATTTGAGAGTCTTTACCGTATAAAATAATCTGATTAAATGATTTTTCGCCTTCATTCAGCACATTATCGGAGATGTAATCGGTAATTTTATCAATAAAATAGGATTCTTCACCGAAAAGAAAATAAATCGGTTTATAAATCTTGTTTTTAAGTTCTTTAAGAATTTCCTGATAAGTCATGCCTTGAAAATAAGGCGTAAAGTTAGTATTTTGTTTGAAAATTTAAAAATGAGTTTTAAACGATTAAAGAAAATTTGAATAATAACTCATATTCGTAAGACAAAACCCGGAATACTGAAAGTCATCGTATCATTATTTTAGTTTAAGTAAAATTGATTTGCATCTAATCTTCTGTTTATCAGAGGATGATACGATATCTTGCGGATTTAAGCCAATTAAACAAATGTTATAATAATAAATGAATGTAGTCTAAAAGGGCAATTTTGCAAGAAGTAGGTGCATAGCATCTTTTTTTAATAAACTGATTATAACCTAAAATGAGCGATTATCTCCTTCAATAAGCACCAATCATTTGAGCCAAAATGACTTATAAAAAATGACTCAAAGACCAAAGGGTATTCTTACTTTTTTTATAAACATTTTAATCTCAAAGCATTGGCACTTCTTTTTGAACATAATCGCTCAATTTAGGTATAAGTCAAATAAATTTCAATTATTTCGGAGGCATCTTTTTCATTTGCTTATGATGCATTTTTTTAATCAGTTCTCTTTTGAATTCATTTTCAGCTTGATACAGTAAAATGATTTTAATGGGAGGTAAAACCTTTTTGAACTTTTCGTTATATTGTTTGTCCAATTGTGCCAGTTGTAAATCTATATTAACAAATTTATCAGCGAGATTAAGCAAATCTTGGTCAGACATATTCAAACTGTTTTGCTTAAAATTACGCATTGTTTTGTGTTTTTCAGTAAAAAATTTTTCGCGTTCGGCAGTAAAATTTTTATAAATCGGAACAAATTCGTTCTTTTCTTTATTCGTTAATTGCAACTTATTTATAATATATTTCAGTTGCATCTCTTTTATTTCTTTTCTTTTTTGTGCATTCATTCCCGGCTGAGCAAAAAGATGTCCGCTTATTAAGAAAATGATGAGTAAGGAAAATATTGTATGTTTCATAGGTTTATATTTTAAATTTTATAAATCGGCAAGTAATTCTGTTATGTCATTATCATCGGCATAGTCAATATAATATTCGTAAATGGTTTCGTCATCGGTGTTTGTAACAGTTTCTTGTTCGGAATCATCAGTATATTCGTATATTGTATTTGCATCTGCTTCGTCAATGTAAGCATTTATTTCAGGATCAAGATATTTTATGTCAATGTCATCAATACTTAATGTATTGTTTGCAATAACAGTTGAATTATTTGTTTGTAAACTGTCGTGATTTTGAGCTTGTTTATTTGTGTTAATAATATCGGTTAATAAAAATTGCCAAAGAGCAAATATGATAATTATTCCTGCCGCAGCAGAAAGCCACGGTTTTATCAGTTGAATTATTTTTCCTTTTTTAGGATTCATTTGAACCGTAAAATTTTTAAAATAATTTTCGGGGACACTAAAAAAATTTCTGTTTCCGAATTGTTTTTTCAAATTTTCTTCGGAAATACGTGCTTCAAGTTCTGCCGCGAATGTGTCAAAATAATTTTCGGGAACTTTGAAAGCGTTGTTTTTAGTTATGTCGTTTAAATTTTTCATGTGTCTTTTTTAATAATTTTCAAAGGTCACATAGCCTGCTTGCCGTCAGGCAGGGAACACCCGCATGCTTGCTTATTTTTATTCTGCAAAGGTATGTTCGTGCATTAGTCATCCCTTTGGATGTTAAACTTTTATACCGGGTGTTTCATGTTTGCTTATCCTTTTGACTTCAAAATCAAAGAAATGTTTAATATTGTTTGACAAAATTTTCAATTTTTTTCACTGCATGATGATAAGATGCCTTTAAAGCACCAACGGAAGTGTCTAAAATTTCAGACATTTCTTCGTATTTTGTTTCATTAAAGTATTTCATATTAAATACGATACGTTGTTTTTCGGGTAAAGTCAAAATGGCTTTTTGAAGGATTAATTGTGCTTTGTCTCCTTCAAAATATTCGTCACTTTCCAAGCTGTTGCTTAAAGTTTCTTCATAGTTTTCAAAAGAATCTTCGCTTTTTTTCTTTTTGTTATTGATAAATGTGATTGCTTCGTTTGTTGCAATCCGGAACAACCATGTATAAATTTTTGAATCTTGTTTAAATTTTTCAAGATAACGCCATACTTTAATAAAGGTATTTTGCAAAACATCATCGGCATCTTCGTGTATCAAAACAATTTTACGGATATGCCAATAAAGTCGTTCTTTATATTCTTCGACAATTAAATTAAATGCTTCGGATAATTCTTTATTCGTCAGATGTTTATCTATTGTGTTCACGCGTACGGCAGAATTCATATTTTCAAATCAAATCAGTCACAACTTTGACTATTGAAACGGATAAAGGTTTAATTTTCCCAATTTATTTTTTCTTTTTTTAAAAATGCCGCAATGCCTTTTTTGCAATCATCTGTATTTCTGGATATTGCATTTATTTCAGCAGCAAAATTAAGCGCTTTATTATAGTCTAAACTTTGAATGTCAGAAATCAATTTTTTTGTTAAAGTAAGGGAGTCTCCGGAAGTGTTTTTTATCAAATCTTGTGCAAAATCAAATACCGCTTTTTTAATATTTCCGGCATTTTCAATAAAATTAAAAATTGTCATTTCTTTCGCTTCGGAAGCTGAAATTAAATTTCCTGTCAGCAGTAATTCTTTGGCTTTTGTTTCACCTATTTTACGAATCAGGAAAAAACTGACAATTGCCGGCACAAAACCGATTGAAACTTCGGTGTAGCCGTATTTTGCTTCGGGAATCGAAAAGACAAAGTCGCAAACTGTTGCTAAACCCGCACCTCCGGCAATAGCATGTCCTTCAACTTGGGCAATCACAATTTTATTTAAGGTGTAAATCAGTTTAAAAAGTTCCGCTAAGTTTTTTGAATCTTCCAAATTTTCTTCAAAACTGTTTTTTTGTAAACTTTGCAAATAGGCCAAATCGGCTCCGGCACAAAAGGCTTTGCCTTCAGCTTTTAAAACAATGACTTTCGCATTAACATCCTCTTCGGCTTTTTTGAATGTTGCTTTTAATTCTTCGACCAATTCGGCATTTAAAGCATTTCGTTTTTCCGGACGATTTAATGTAATGTATCCGATTTTGTCTTTTGTATTGTATTTGATGTAGTTCATATTGTTTTTTAAAATAAGCTGTATTGAATTCCTGCCGAAAAATAAAAATTTATTTTATTTTGAGTAAAAGAATCAATTGATCTGGAATAATAATTATAGTTTGAGTTACAATTAACGGTTATTCTGAATCTCGGAGACACGTAATAATAAGATGTTAAATATAAATTTATAAAAAAAGTATTGTCTTTATTTGTTTGGATATCAGGTATAATTTCGTTGTATAATGTTGGCCCGTAGCCTGTATTGACAGAAAAAATAAAGTTTGTTCGTGTATTCGGATACCAGCTGTATCCCAGATTTGCAAGGGCAAAAATCTTTTTTCCTGTTTCGTTAAAATTAGTTGAATCGGAATAAGACAAAGTTTTGTTAATCGATGTTGCCAGTTTTACACTAAAATATCTTTGCCAGTATAAATTTATATTTTTATAAGAATTTAAAGTTATTCCTGTTTCTCCTAAAATTATTTTTCTTGTGTTTGTATTTGTGTCATTCAAGTTTTTGTATGATATGTTGTTAATTGTTAATCTCGGTAAAATATAAAATTTCATATAATAACCATGGTTTCGGTATTGATTTCCGGCATATTCCCAATTATCATTTAATGTCGTAAAATATCTTGCATCTTTTTCCGAAATCAGATGTTCTGCTTGTAGAAATGAATCAACTTTTTCTAATTCATAAATTGTTTTTATTCTACTGTCAAAAAAACGTTTGTTTTTTATTTCAGAAATAAGCTTTGTTAATCTAATTAATTGTTCATTACTGATCTTCTCTGTTAATCTGTTTTCTTTTTCCAAATTTTTGATAATATATATAGAATGAACATAATCCGTAACCGGCTCAATACGCCCTTTTCCGATACTCAATTCAGGCGAAACCGTTATTAGATTACTCTTATTAATGTTTTGTAATGTGTCGTTTTTTTTATAAGAATATTTGTAGAGATTTGTTCCAATATTAAGATTTGCTCCGAAAAAATATTTTTCTTTAAAATAAAATATATTAAAACTGTTTAATATGATACTATTTGAAAAGGATGCTGATTTGTTGCCGGAAATTTCAGAAATACTGTCCGGAGTAAAAGTATTTTTTAGAAAATAATTTTTGTTATTAATATTACCGTATTGACGACCTTGATACTTTCTTGTGTTTTTATATAAAGAATATGAAGCTTTGAAATTACTATTTATTTGGAATAATTTATTAACGTTGTTTTCAGTTAAAGTGTCCGAATAATTCGTGTTATTATAATAATTATCAAAATTATAAACAAAATCTAAACTTTGCCTTTTTAAATCAGGCAATTTATAATCCGAAAAATTAATTGTGTCTGTTTGTGCAAAAATTCCGGAAACGGAAAAAGAAATGAGTATTGATAATACAAGAATTGATTTTTTCATTTTATTTTAATTTAAGAGTTCTGTTTGTAATAATGTTTTTTTTGAAAAAATATTATTAATAATATGATATTTAACTTTTTTTAAGTTAATTTAAGTTAATATAAATCAATTAGTTTTATCATATCTTAAAATTTGATAAAGCATTTTTAAATCAATCAGCTTGAATGCAAAAGCACTTAAAATTCCGATAATTAATGTTGTAATAAAAGCAATTGGTCTGCTTGTTATGTATGTGTCAGTAATATATCCGGATAAAATTATCCAAGCTGTAAAAATAATCATTGAAATTATCAGTTTGTATCGAATTTTAAAATTGAAAACTTTTCGAGCAATCATAAATTGCAGCATTGCTGTTATAAATTGAGTAATTAAACTTGCCAGTGCTGCGCCGTATGCTTTCAAATTCGGTATCAGTATAAAATTCAATGTTAAATTTAACACAACACCGATGCTTGCCATGATGTTCAATTCTTTTAAATTACCGTTTGCCGTCAGCAATGTTCCGAAAATATATGAAACCGAAATTGGGATAAACCCGAGTATCAAAACTTCAAAAACTTTAGCAGATTCTTCAATGTGATCGTTGTATAAAACGTATATGATATCATTTCTGAAAAAAGAAAAATTTACGGCAACAACTACGGCAGGTATTACAAGTAACAAAAAAGAAACTTTAACAAGTTGTGCAATATTTTCTTTATTCATCAACATTTTTGCAAACATTGGTAAAAGTAATGTGGCAAACAGCAATGCATATTGTGAACTTGCATCTAATATCCGAAATCCGTGCGCATAAATTCCGGCTTGGGTATTGCCGTCGGGCAACAATCGTTCAATCATAACGGAATCAATTCTGGTGTATGAAGTCATTAAAAGAACAAGCAAAGCATACGGATAACTTTTTCTTAAAATAACCAGAAAGAATTTAAAATTAAATTTGAATGTTAATCCGACAGATTTTGCCTTTAGAATGAAAAATGCGACTAATGAAGTTATTATGTAAGCTACTGATTGTGAATAAATCAGCCATTCAATCTTAAAAGAACTTCGATAATTGAGTAATAAAAATCCGACAATAAGAATCATCAATAAACGATCGAGTACCGACAACATACTGTCGGTTTTAAATAATTGTATGCCGGAAATATTTGACCGCATATACATGATTAATGAAAGTAAAAATTGATTTCCGGCAAGGATAAGAAGAAATTGAATTTGTCTTTCGTTATAATCAATTAAAAATGCACCGATAAAAATAATCAGAATGTAAAAAATACCAAGCAGGAATTTCAGTCCGATGATGTTGGAAAAATGTTTACTTAACAATTGATGATGCCGGGCAATGTTTCGGTTGTTAAAATTCGTAATACCGAGATCAAGAAATATATTAAATAATAGGGAGAAGTTAAATAAAGCAAAATAAAATCCGTATTCGGAAGAACCCACCGTATTTTGTACCGTCATGTCAATACCGAAAATCCAAAACGGTTTAATCAACAGGTTTAAAGAAACCAGAAAAAGCAAATTTGTTATAAACTTTTTTCTCAAAAGCGTTTAATTTAAAAAATTATCAGCAAAAGTAGTAATTATTTAGCTGCACTTATTAATTTTGACTGATATTTTGAAGATTTATGAAAATTGCCGTAAATACACGATTGCTTATTAAAAATAAGCTGGACGGAATAGGATGGTTTACTTTTGAAACTTTGAAAAGAATAACAAGAAATCATCCTGAGCATGAATTCTTTTTTTTATTCGACAGAAGATTTTCCGAAGAATTTATTTTTTCCGATAATATTACTCCCGTAATTTTAAATCTGCCTGCACGCCATCCTGTTTTATGGTTTTTGTGGTTTGAATTTTCGGTATCAAGATTTATGAAAAAAAATAAGATTGATTTATTTTTGTCCCCCGACGGTTATTTATCATTATCGTCAAACGTTAAACAAATTGCTGTTATTCATGATATTAATTTTGTGCATCGCCCGAAAGATTTGCCGATTTTTGCAAGAAAATATTACAATTATTTTTTCCCGAAGTATGCCGAAAAAGCATCTGAAATTGCAACAGTCTCTCAATATTCAAAACAAGATATTGTTAAAACATATAAGGTTCCGGAAGATAAGATAAATGTTGTTTTTAACGGATGTAATGAAATTTATGTCCCTGTTTCAGAAGCAATAAAGAAAGATACAAAACAAAAATATTCCCAAGGAAAAGAATATTTTATTTTTATCGGAACTTTGCATCCGCGAAAAAATATTGCACGACTTTTTCTTGCATTCGAATTATTTAAAAATGAAACACATTCGGATATGAAATTGGTAATTGTGGGGACAAAAATGTTTATGACAAAGGATATTGAGTCGGCATATTCGCTATCAGAATTTAAAGAAGATATTATTTTTACGGGCAGATTAAATCCCGAAGATTTGCATTATGTTTTGGCATCGGCTTTTGCCTTGACTTTTGTACCGTTATTTGAAGGATTCGGTATTCCGCTGATTGAAGCAATGAATTGCGATGTGCCTGTAATCAGTTCTGATACAACGTCTTTACCGGAAGTGGCAGGAGATGCTGCTTTGTTTGTTAATCCCTTTGAGGTTGAAGAAATCAAAAACAAAATGATTATAATAACGGAAAATGAAGAATTACGAAAATCATTAATTGAGAAAGGCAGAAAAAGGAAAAAAATGTTCAGCTGGGACAAAACGGCTGAAAAACTTTGGACCCTCATTGACGAAAGTTTAAAATAAATGCAAAAAATAAAATTTATATTAAAATACTTAAAATACAAACTTTCGGCTAAACACAGAAAAGGTTTCGGTATTCATTCACCGTTTTTATATCATTTTGTTCGTGAAATTCTCTTCGGAAAACAGTATTTTTATGCGTATGATGCTATTGCCGAATTACGTTATGATTTGTTCGAAAGTAATGAGGAAATTCAGGTAAAAGACTTTGGGGCAGGTTCCAAAGTAATGAAATCAAATATCAGAAAAATAAAAGATATTGCCAAGTTTTCCGGAATAAGTGAAAAATTCGGTGAAATGCTTTTCCGCATCATTGAGCATTATAAACCGCAAACAATTATTGAGCTCGGAACATCCTTGGGATTAGGAACTTTGTATTTGACAATGCCTGATTCAAAAACAAAAATTTACACTATTGAAGGATGCCCTGAAACGGCAAAAAAAGCTTTGCAAAATTTTGAAGAGTTTAATGTGAAGAATATCAATCAAATAGTCGGGAATATTGATGATGAACTTCCGAACGTATTAAAAAATATTAACAAACTTGATTTTGTTTATTTTGACGGAAATCATCAAAAAGAGGCCACCTTGAATTATTTTAATTGGTGCAAACAAAAAGTACATAATGATACGATTTTTTATTTTGACGACATTCATTGGTCGAAAGGCATGGAAGAGGCGTGGGAAGAAATTAAAGCGGACAAAGAGGTTCGATTAACCGTAGATTTATTTTTCAGCGGTATTGTGTTTTTTAGAAAAGAATTGTCGAAAGAGAACTTTGTGGTGAAGTTCTGAAATCTTTAAGTCACTAATGCATGAATAAAAATAAAATACATTTTAAATGAAACCGGACTTCCGAAAAATATTAACAGACAGTTTAAGAATGACAATTGATATTGCAACGGAATCGGTTGACGGTAAACTTGAATATTTTGAAGACGTTTTAAATCTTGCAATCGGAGATGAAGCACCCCTAAATATGAGAGCATCACGTGTTATTGCTTTGCTTGTTGATAAATATCACGGTTTATTGATGCCTTTTGTAGATGAAATTGCAAATCTGTTTCCGAATTTTAATACAGACGGACAAAAAAGAAGTTTTGCTTATGTATTATCAAAATACGTAAACCGGTTGAATGAAGATAATCAGGCAAAAATGATTGATGTTTGTTTTGATTATATGCTTTCGAATGAAAAAGTAGCCGTAAAATATAATTGTATGAAATTTTTATTTCAAATGACTGAATTATATCCGGAATTATGCGGAGAATTACAATCGGCAATTGATTTTAATTTAAAGGAAGGAATTTTCAGAATGAACGGTGAAATAAAGAAAATATATAAGACAATAAATACTCTATCTTATTGAATAGCATGAATATACATCAACGAATAAATACATTTACAAAACTCGGAGAAGCGATTCGAGAAAATAAAGAACATTTGAAAAGCGGAAATCATAACCCGTGGTTTACGGATGAAAATATTGATTTTGCCTTAACGGAAATAAGCAATTCATTACATCAAGAAAATTTGGAGAAATGGATGTCGATGTATCCGCAATTACAAAATGAACAAGAAGCAAAGAGAGTAGGGGT
>JAOZQB010000011.1:18311-25963 GCA_029932445.1 Bacteroidales bacterium
CCGGAAATATTCCTTTGGTCGGATTTCATGATTTTTTATCAGTGCTTATTACGGGAAATATATTTGTCGGTAAACTGTCGTCAAAAGATGATAAATTAATGCCTCGAGTTATCAAATTATTAATTGAAATTAATCCGAAATTTAAAAAATATATTACGCTCAGCGAAAGTAAAATGGAAAATTTTGATTCTGTAATTGCAACGGGAAGTAATAATTCGGCTCGTTATTTTGAATATTATTTCGGGAAATATCCGCATATTATACGAAAAAACAGAAATTCTGTCGCTGTATTGACGGGAGAAGAAACCGATGAGGAATTGCAATTGCTGGCCGATGATATCTTTTTATATTTCGGTTTGGGTTGTCGAAGCGTTTCAAAATTATTTTTACCTGACGGATACGATTTAGATTATGTTTTCAGAAATTCATTAAAACACAAAAATGTTATTAATCATAATAAATATGCCAATAATTACGATTACAATCGAGTTATATACATGATGAATAAAATTGAATTTAAAGATAACGGCATTATGCTTTTAAAAGAAGATATTGCTTATGCTTCGCCGGTTTCGGTTGTGTATTATGAAAATTATTCAAAACCGGAAACCGTAAAAAAACGATTGCTAAGCGACAATGAAATGATACAATGCATCGTTTCAAAGGAAAGTTTGATCGGAAATACCGTAAAATTCGGAGAAACCCAAAAACCGAAACTTTGGGATTTTGCGGATAATATTGATACGATTAAGTTTTTAATTGAATCATAAACTTTGATTTTAATCATTAAAAAGTAAATGTTTATCAATTATTTATATAAATATCATGTTTTTGTCGTAAATTTAAAATTAATCTAACAAACTAAACAATGGAAAATTTCAAATGGTTTGAAAAATGGTATTCAAAACATGTTATTGATAATCACAAAGCCGAAGTCAAAGTGAAGATTGAAAATTTGCCTGATTACTCTTGGGATGTTCGTATTAAGTTTGAAGATTCTGCCTATAAGCATATGAAAAATTTGCATGAAAGTAAGAAAATTTCAAATTTTAATCAATATAAAGTAAAAGCCGAAAACGGAGTATTTGAAGCGCAAGGTGATTTTACGAAATTGGATTTTTTACTCGGAAAGTTCCGTTCTTATCTCGGACATTTCAATGCACATTCATACGAAAAAGATTATTTCCTAATGCCTGATATCCGGAGTTTTGTATTTGAATCTGCAGGAACTGATTATGTTTTTCTTCATTATACATCCGAAGATTTGATTGCTCGAAAAATTATAGATGAAGGTTTTAAATTTTGCACTTTCGATAAAACAACCGTTAAAATGCAAAATGATTTAATTGATTTGAATTATAACCATTTAGTACGAAAACCTTTCGGGAAAAATGTTGTTGTTATTTGCATTTCTAAAACTATTTATGAAAAGTATTTGAATTTAATTAATCAATCTTCAAATAAATATTTAAAAGTTGAAGAAGTTTTAACTGATCAAGAACCTGTTGAAAATGATTATAATGAATTGGTTTATACTCTTCATTCAAAATTTATAAAAGGTTACTTTAATTATCAAACCGGATCTATTGTGAAGAATCCTGATTTTGACAGCAATTATGATTCTGATATTTTTATTAAAAAAATAAAATAAATATTTTGTTATTTCATTCGGTGCGGTTTAATCATGTGTTCCGGTGATAAAATTTCTTTCAATTCTTTTTCCGTGAGCAAACCTCTTTCCAAAGTTAAGTCATAAACACTTTTGCCTGTCTCAAGCGCTTCTTTGGCAATACTGCTGCTGTTTTCGTAACCGATTACAGGATTTAAAGCCGTTACAATTCCGATGCTGTTTTTGACCATTGCTTCAAGATGTTCTTTGTTTGCCGTAATCCCTTTTATGGCTTTATGTCTTAAAATCGTCATCGCATTTTTCAGCATTTCGATTGATTCGAATAAACTTTGAACAATTACCGGCTCCATTACGTTGAGTTCTAATTGTCCGGCTTCGGCAGCCATGGTTACGGTAAGATCGTTTCCGATAACTTTAAATGCGACCTGATTAACAACTTCCGGGATAACCGGATTGACTTTTCCGGGCATTATCGAAGAACCGGGCTGAACGGCAGGTAAATTAATTTCATTTAAGCCGGCACGCGGTCCCGAAGACAGCAATCGCAAATCGTTCATTATTTTTGACAGTTTGATTGACAGGCGTTTAAGGGCTGAAGAAAACATTACGAAAGAACCTGTATCTTGAGTGGCTTCAACCAAATTATCGGCAAGTGTAATATCTAAACCGCTGATTTCACGAAGATATTTTATGACTATTCCGCTGTATCGCGGGTCGGAATTAATACCGGTACCTATTGCCGTTGCTCCCATATTCACTTTCAGCATCAAGTCAGCATTCAAATTGATACGTTCAATTTCATCTGTTAAAGTGGTTGCATAAGCATTAAATTCCTGACCGAGAGTCATCGGAACTGCATCTTGCAATTGCGTTCGGCCCATTTTCAGCAGATGTTTAAATTCTTCACTTTTTTCCTTTAATGCTTTAATCAGAAATTTAAGTTCTTGGATTAAAGTCAGACTGCTGTTTTTAAGTGCAATTTTTACTGCCGTAGGATAACTGTCATTTGTTGATTGTGAGAGATTTACATGGTTATTCGGATGGCATATATCATATTGTCCGCGTTCTTTGCCCATGTATTCCAAAGCTAAATTTGCAATTACTTCGTTGGCATTCATATTTGTTGAAGTTCCCGCACCGCCTTGTATCATATCCACAACAAAATGTTTTTTATGTTTTCCTTTTAAGAGTTCATCACAAGCAAAAACGATGGCATCTTTCAATTCTTCGGAAAGTAATTTTAGATCGTAATTAGCAAAAGCAGCTGCTTTCTTAACAATGGCGAAAGCCTCAATAATTGTCGGAAAAAAACTGATATTAATTCCTGAGATATTAAAATTTTCACGGGCTCTGAGGGTTTGCACACCGTAATAAAATTGATCGGGCACATTTCGCCAACCGAGCAAATCGTGTTCTTTTCTGGAACGTCCCGAAACATATTGTGCGCCGATATTAATCATTCGTGTGGCGGCATGACTCATTCTTCGGGAAATAATATGTGAAATTTCCGTAAATATTTTTATTGATAAATCACCGTTTTTACTTAAAAGTCCTTTTAAATCTTCTGCAGGAATGATATAGATTTCCGAATTACAGAGTGTTTTTGCCGATGTTGAATGCGGTGAATCGTCAACAACAGCTCCTTCTCCTATAAAATCAAATTTTTGGAATTCTGTGATGTGCGTAATTTCACCGAAAGCACTTTTTTTAAATAAAAGGACTGCACCTTTTTTTATAATGTAAATATTTTTACGTTCAAAATGTTCTTCAAAAAGGATAGTATCTTTTTTGAAATTCTGTATTTCGGTAATAGAAATAATATCTGTTAATTCATTGTCATTTAAACCGGTAAACAGTTCGATTTTTTTCAGAAATGATTTTAATTTTTGGGGCTCCATAAAAGATAACTTTAATTACAAAAAGTAAATAAAAGCGTAATTTACAAATAATTTTACGGTTTAAAATATTTTTTTACGGTTTTCTGATTTTTTTATTTAATTTTATATATCTCAAATAAACATAAAAATAATATGATGAAGAAATCATGTATATTATTATTTTTATCCCTGTTTCTTTTTCTTAACAGTATAGATGCACAAGATAAAAAAATTGACAGTTTAAAACAAGAATTGTCCGGAATATCGAATGATTCTCTCAGATGTTTGATATTAAATAATATTGCAAATGCCTATATCTTTGAGAACCCGGATTCTGCTTTTTTTTATGCCGATAAAACATTAATGTATTCAGAAAATAAAAAGTATTATGAAAATATTGGTGATTCATACAGATTAAAAGGTATTGTGTGTATAATGAAATCTGATATTAAAAATGCAGAAAAATATTTTAAGTTGTCTTATAAATATTTCAGAATGCTTAATAAAGATGACGACAAATATCGTTCTGCGTACTATATTAATATGAATATTCTTTACATTCAGCAACCAAATTATTCAAAAGCTTTATTATATGCTGATAGTGCAATGGTTTTATTGAAAAATAAAAAAGATTCTTTAAGTATGTCAAATTTGGCGAAATTATATACGAATAAATCAAACATATTTAATAATCAAGGTTTATTCAGAGAAGCTATTGAATGTAACTTGAAAGCAATTGAACTGACAGATAAAACCGGGGAGAAAAACAGAAAAGAAATAAATTATTTAAATATGGGAAACTCTTTCGGATATTTGAGAGAATATGATAAAGCAATAAAATATTTTTATATGGCAGAAAATACAGCCAAAGAAAATGAAAATAATTATATGTTGATAAAAGCATTAAATAATCTTGCTTCTATGTATGACAAAAAAAAAGAATACAGAAGATCTGTTGAAATAAACTTAAAATTAGTCGATTTTCTTGACAGTTTGCATATAGAAAATAAAAAAGTATTGGCTTTTGTTACTCTTTCACAATCGTATAATATGTTGGGTAAAACAAAGAAAGTTGAAGAATTTCTTGAAAAATCACTTAAAACTGCAGAAAAATATAATGATGAAAGTCTGAAATTGTTGGCATATACGAATTATGAAATATTTATGATTAAACACGGAAAAATTAAACAAGGAATTATTTATGCCGATAAGGCATTGAAAATTGCGAAAGCCCAAAATAATCTCAACAGTTTAATAGATATATATCAGAGTAAATACAGAGCATATGAGAAAACGGGACAATTAGATTCATCAATATATTATTTAAAAAAATATCAAGATCTGAAAGAAAGTATTGAAAATGAAAAAGTTAAAAAAGATATTTATAATCTTGAAATAAAATATCGAACAGCAGAAAAAGAAAAAGAAAATCAAAAATTACAATTTGAGAATACATTACAAAAAACTAAAATAAAGCAAACACGAAAAACGAGAGATATATTTTTATTCAGTTTGATTTTAGCGTTTATTCTTCTTTCAATAATATTCAATCTGTTAAAAAGAAAAAATAAAATATATAAAATCTTAGTAAAACGGTTTAATGAGTTAAAAGAAAAAGAAAATGAACTGAAAATCGTAAAAAAACAATTAAATTATTCTGAAAATCGAGAATCTGCCTTTACGGATGAGAAAAAAGAAGAATTATTATCAAAAATAGAAAATGAATTTGAAATAAATAAAATTTATAAAGAAAATATAAGTTTACAGAAGCTTGCAGAAAAACTGAATACGAACACAAGTTATTTGTCGGGAATTATTAATAATATATATAAAACAAGTTTCTCTGATTTTTTAAATCACTACAGAATACAAGAGGCTGTTGATTTATTCAACAATCCGGATTTTATTAACTATTCAACCGAAGCTATAGGTAAAGAGTCGGGTTTTAATTCCGATAAAACATTTGTAAGGGCATTTAAAAAACATATAGGAGTTACGCCTTCATATTTCAGAAAAAACAACAGGCAAATATAATTTGAAAAATAAAAATAAAAAACACCCTTTTTATAAATTGTCCGATTTTATATTTATTTTGTCAGATTGAAAACAGTAAATTTGGAAGTATTTTTTTTACAATAAAAAACCAAATTAAAAATGCTTCAAAAACCCGCCGTTCTCATTGTTGAAGATGATGTCTTTTCTGTAATTTTATTAAAAGAATATTTAAGCACATTTGATATAGAAATACAAACTGCAAGAAACGGAAAAGAAGCAATAAGTTTTTGTGTGAATAACAAACCTGATATTATTATAACAGATATTTTGATGCCTTTTATGAACGGTATCGATTTAATGAAAGAGCTTAAAAAGAAAAATCCGAAAATTAAGTTTATTGCAGAAACTGCATATGCCACAACAGAAAAACTTGAAGAAATAACAAATGCAGGTTTTGAAGCTATAATAATAAAACCGTATAATAAAGAAGATTTTCAAAAGATATTTAAAGATGTTTTAAAAACAATAAACCCCGGTGATTTTACCTGAGAAAAATATGTTTTTTTATCTTAAAATTTTATTCTTACCTGAAATTTAACTTCCGATTTGTTGCTGCCTTGTATTTCATCATAGCTTGAACCGATAACATAGCGATCGGCATAGGCAAAGTTAGCATAACGTAACCAAATGTCAATGAAGCCTTTAATGACGGTGTATTTTAAAGTTAAATACGTACGGATACCTTGTCCGCTGTATGCCGGTATGGAATATCCGTAGAGAATATCGTTTTCGTAAGCATAAATACGCGCATTGTACGGTGCATCAAAAAAGGCAATTCGTGCACTTAATTTTAAAGGGAAAGTCGAGAACTGATAATTAATATCCTGAAAAATCATCCATCCGTTTTCTTTCTCGGTTTCGGATGTTGAATATTGTGCAAATTCAAATCTGTTTTTCAAAACCAGATTGCGAGCAAGTTGATAGTTCAGATGAAAGCGCAATTGTTTTTTTTGTGTGGGAATAATCGGCACCGGACCGGTATAATCCAAACTCGAATTCTGATATTTGCTTTCTTGTTTATAACGGGCATAAACATTAACATAGCGGGTAATTGAATAATCGGCTTCAGTAAAGAAATCAACGCCGCTTGAAGGAGCATAGGTTCTGAATTTCATCCAAGGAAATTGATACGTATCAAAATATGCCGAAACTTTCAGTTTTCTCACCGGATGCATTTCCGCACCGAAATACATTCCTTTTTCATTTGTTGTTTTGGATTGTTCGGCGAAACCTGCCGCATAATATGCCTGATAATCTTTGGTGTAATAACGCTGCAACAATGCTAATGAGAATTGCGGTGCCAATTTCATTAAAACGGAATTCAATAATGCGTATCCGCCTGTATGACTGATTGCTTCTTCGCCGAAGAAATATAAATTTTTGTAATTTGCCTGATAATCAACACTCGCATTCATTCCTTTGTCACCTTGAAAATCAAATTGGTTATAAGGTTTCGTGTTTTTATTAAGTTCGGTTCCGAAAAGATATTGAATGTAGGATGCCCCGATTTTAAAAGATTTATGTCGCCAAGTGGCATTTCCTCCGTAAATAAATTCCGAAACTGAATGTTTGTCTTCTAATTCTCCGAGATTTCGGTGCATACCGGTTGTTTGAAACGATGTAACATTTTGAATATCATTTGTTATTGTATCAATCAAGTCAATATTTCCGTCAATAAATTTATAAGAAGCAAAACCTGTTAAAGCCACTTCTCCCAATTGAATTGTTGCTCCTGCACCTCGCATAAATTTATTTTCATCGGCAGAGGAATATTTTCGCAAGCCGTCATATTTTTTTCTGATTGACATCACATAAGACGATTTGCCTCGTGATAAACCTGACCAGGCAATTAAACCTTGCCCGAAACGTACTTGATAATCACCTAAAGTAATGGTTTTAAACATTCTGATATTGTTAGCTTCAAGATGGGCAGAGTAATAATCAAAACCTTGTTTTTCGGAATCCTTAAAAAAAGCTTCTCCTGCATCTTTTTCTGCCGTAAAACCGAATTTTACTTTTTGTTTGTAATTAAATTGATAACGGGTGTAATATTTAAATCTGTTTCCTTGATAACGTTTGTCGATATCAAC
>JAOZQB010000012.1 GCA_029932445.1 Bacteroidales bacterium
TTTTACGGCATTAAATACCTTCTTAAAAGTCAATTTCTTTAAAAAAATAATATCCGCTTTTTTTATCATGTATTTTTCTTAGCCAATTACAAAAATAACAGAAATTTCCGTTGTTTTTTATTTATTCGAAACATCCTGTCAAATCCTGTCAAAAATCAAACATTTGAATACCGTTTTTTCAAAAAAATATTATACTTTTGCATTCGATTAAATTTTCAGATAAAAATAGGTTTTTATGTTTCATAATTCTAAAATCGGACTTGTTATATTATTTAGTTTTTTCGCGATGTTTTTCGCACAAACAGCTTATTCTCAGCACGAAGAAAATAAAGTTGAAAAAGCAGACGAAAAATTTAATCCCGGAGAAATGATTATGGAACATGTCGGTGATGCTTATTCATGGCATATAATGACCGTCGGCGAGCATCATATTGAAATTCCTTTGCCGGTTATTCTGTACAGCAAACATTCAGGATTTCATGTATTTATGTCATCAAAATTTCATCACGGACACGATTCTTATAAAAGTTTTAAAATTGCGGAAGGCAAAGAAAATCCTTTGAAAGGAAAAATTGTCGAAATGATTGACGGAAAAGAAGTTCGCCCGATTGATATTTCAATAACAAAAAATACGCTTTCGTTATTTATCAGTATATTTTTAATTTTTTGGCTTTTTATTTCTATAGCAAAATCATACAAAAAAAGAGAAGGGAAAGCTCCGAAAGGAATGCAATCTCTCATTGAGCCTCTTATAATTTTCGTCAGAGACGATGTTGCAAAAGCTTCAATCGGCGAAAAAAAATACATGAAATATTTACCTTATTTGTTAAGCATCTTTTTCTTTATTTTTTTCAATAATCTTTTAGGATTAATTCCGATTTTTCCGGGCGGTGCAAATCTTACAGGTAATATTGCCGTTACTATGGTTTTGGCATTATTTACTTTTGTTATTACAACTTTCAGCGGGAATAAGAATTATTGGAGACACGTATTTTGGGGTCCCGGAATACCTTGGTGGTTAAACTCTACAATTATGTGGATTGTTGAATTAATGGGTCTTTTCATAAAACCTTTTGTATTAATGGTTCGGTTATTTGCAAATATCCTCGCCGGTCACATTGTTGCCCTCGGTTTTTTTGCATTAATTTTTATTTTCGGTGCAGCTTACGGAGCTGCTGCCGGTTACGGCGGTGCAGTTTTTTCCGTATTATTTACCGTATTTTTAAGCATGCTTGAGTTATTGGTCGCATTTATTCAAGCTTATGTATTTACACTTCTTTCGGCTCTTTACTTTGGTATGGCTACGGAAGAACATCATTAATGTTTTTTATTTTTTAACTCTAATATAATTTTTATGGATTTATTATTAGTATTTTTACAAGCAGTTGCAGATTTAATGCCCTATGCAAAAATGGGAGCAGGTATCGGAGCAGGTATTGCCGTAATCGGAGCAGGTATCGGTATCGGTCAAATCGGCGGAAGAGCAATGGATGCTATTGCACGTCAACCCGAAGCTGTCGGAGACATTCGTTCTAATATGATTGTTTCTGCTGCATTGGTTGAAGGTGTTGCCTTCTTTGCAATTGTAATTTGTTTATTGATTATTTTATAATCAATAAAAAACGTTTTAGAGTGAGATAAGCGGTTGGCTTATCTTCACTCTTTTATTTCAGTAAAGCAACGAATTATAATTAAAATGATTATAATTCATAATTTATAATTCATAATTTCAATAAAATGGGTTTAGTAACACCGGATTTCGGATTAATATTTTGGATGACAATATCCTTTCTTTTGGTTTTATTCATATTGAAAAAATATGCTTGGAAACCGATATTAAAATCATTAAACGACAGAGAAAATTCTATTGAAGATGCATTAAAATCTGCAGAACATGCAAAAGATGAAATGGCTCGATTAAAATCGGATAATGAAAAAATAATGCAAGAAGCAAGAAACGAGCGCGAAAAATTATTAAGAGATGCTCGTGAAGTAAAAGATAAAATATTAGCAGATGCAAAACTTGATGCTAAAACGGAAGCTGATAAATTAATTATTTCGGCAAAAGCGCAAATTGAAAGTGAAAAATTATCCGCTTTATCGGAAATAAAAAAACAAGTTGTTTCATTGTCAATAAATATTGCCGAAAAAATAATAAAAGATACTTTGGACAGCGATAAAAAACAAAAAGAATACACGGATAAGCTTTTAAAAGATGTTGATTTAAACTAATAATCAATATCTTAAACCGTATTAATAAAAATTTATGAACACAAATCGAGTAACGGTAAGATATGCAAAGGCATTATACGCTTTCGCTTCAGATGAAAAAAAAGCAGAAGCTGTGAGTAAAGATATGCGTTTAATATCTGAAATAGTAAAAATCCCCGAGTTTAGAAACATGTTGGAAAATCCGGTTATTTTTCCTTCTAAAAAAATTGCTGTTTTTGAAGAAGTAATGAAAAATAAAGTGGATTCCGTTACTTTAAAATTTTTTAAACTTCTGGCAGAAAATAAAAGAGAAGCATATCTCGATGCACTTGCACGAAATTATATTGACATTTACAGAAAAAACAATAATATAAAATCAGCCGATCTTACACTTACTTTTACTCCCGATGAAGAATTAAAAAAAGATGTTGTCTTAATTTTATCACAAAAATTTAAATCAAATATTGAAATTGCAACAAAAAAAGACAAAAATATTATCGGGGGTTTTGTCTTAACCGTTGACGGAATGCAATACGATGTCAGTGTTGCAACAAAACTGAAAGAAGTAAAAAAAGAAATGCTGAAGGCTGAATAATCAAAAATCATTATTCGATATTCAAAACGATTGAAGAACAACGATTAACGAATGAAGATTTAAGAAATAAATAAAAAAAAACATTATATAACTCAAAACGAAATAACATGGCAGGCATAAATCCCGCAGAAGTTTCTGAAATATTAAAAAAACAATTACAAGGTGTCAGCACCGAAAGTGAATTTCAAGAAGTCGGAACCGTAATTGAAGTCGGTGACGGAATTGCACGTATCTACGGATTGCAAGGCGTGAAATATAATGAAATGATTGAATTTCAAAACGGTGTAGAAGGTATTGCTTTAAATCTTGAAGAAGATAATGTCGGTGCCGTTTTGCTCGGTCCTTCGGCAGGAATTAAAGAAGGAGATACCGTAAAACGGCTTGATAAAATTGCATCTATAGATGTCAGTGAAGGCATGCTCGGACGTGTTATTGACACACTCGGTATTCCGATAGACGGAAAAGGTGCCGTTACGGGCGAAAAATTTAATATGCCGCTGGAAAGAAAAGCTCCCGGCGTTATTTTCAGACAACCGGTAAACGAACCGCTTCAAACCGGAATTAAAGCCATCGATTCCATGATTCCGATCGGAAGAGGTCAAAGAGAACTTATTATCGGTGATCGCCAAACCGGAAAAACAGCTATTGCTATCGATACCATCATTAATCAAAAAGAATTTTACGATAAAGGTGAACCTGTATTTTGTATTTATGTTGCCATCGGACAAAAAGGTTCAACGGTTGCCAATATAGCGAAAACACTTGAAGAGCACGGAGCAATGGCTTATACGGTTATTGTATCCGCTACGGCTGCCGAACCGGCTGCTATGCAGTTTTACGCTCCTTATGCAGGTGCTGCAATCGGTGAATATTTCAGAGATACCGGTCGTCCGGCATTAATCATTTACGATGATTTATCAAAACAAGCAGTCTCATATCGTGAAGTTTCTTTACTTTTAAGAAGACCTCCGGGTCGTGAAGCTTATCCGGGTGATGTTTTTTATTTGCATTCCAGATTATTGGAACGTGCTGCTAAAGTCATTAATGATGATAAAATTGCACAACAAATGAATGATGTTCCGGATTCATTGAAAGGAAAAATAAAAGGCGGCGGTTCATTAACGGCACTTCCGATTATCGAAACTCAAGAAGGTGATGTTTCGGCATATATTCCGACCAATGTTATTTCAATTACCGACGGTCAAATTTTCTTGGATACCGATTTATTTAATTCGGGAATACGTCCGGCTATTAATGTCGGTATTTCTGTATCTCGTGTTGGGGGAAATGCTCAAATTAAATCGATGAAAAAAGTTGCCGGTACCTTGAAATTAGACCAAGCACAATATCGTGAATTAGAAGCGTTCTCAAAATTCGGTTCTGATTTGGATGCAACAACTTTATCGGTATTGGAAAAAGGAAGACGCAATGTTGAAATCCTAAAGCAAGGACAATTTGAACCTTTCAGAGTCGAAGATCAAACAGCCATAATTTTTGCAGGAACCAAAGGTTTATTAACGACTGTTCCGGAAAATAAAATTGCAGATTTTGAAAAAGAATATTTAGATTTCTTAAAAACCAAACATGCCGATATTTTAGATTCCTTATCAAAAGGAAAATATACCGATGCGGAAACCAAAATTTTAGAAGAAGTTGCCAAAAATATTGCTTCTTCATATAAACAAAAATAATTCACATGGATTTAAGTCAATTTGAACAAGCTGTTGCACAATCAAAAACCTTAAACGAACGTCCGTCTAATGCTGTTTTGTTGAAACTATACGCTCTTTATAAGCAAGTTACGGAAGGTGACGTTAACGGAGAACGACCCGGAGGATTTGATTTTAAAGGTGCTGCAAAATATGATGCTTGGGAAGAACAAAAAGGGAAAAGCAAAGAAGATGCAACAAATGAATATATTGAATTAGTAAATTCTTTAACTTAAAAACTTATGAAAAAAGTTATTTTTATTTTTGCAATTATTTTGTTGATATCCGTTAACGGATTTTCACAAGATATCATTATAAAATATGATTCCGTAAAAATTGAAGCAAAGGTAATTGAGGTCGGATTAAGTACCGTAAAATATAAAAAGTTCTCAAATCAAGACGGACCTGTTTATGTAATAAGTAAATCTGATATTAAAGAAATCACCTATCAAAACGGCGAACGCGATGTTTTTAATGATGAAAATATTGCATCTGCAGCTCCTGATTATACAAAAAATAAAGATTTGCTGAAAAATTTAGCTGCAAAAGGTCATCGGGTTTATATTGATACACAGGATAAAAATGCAGCAATTCATGCCGGAAGAAAATTAAAAAATTTAGGATATTGGAAAATTACGGATAATAAAAATATTGCTGATTTTGTATTATCTTTTGATATCGAATACAATTGGGATTCAACAAACGGATATGCTGAATTTATTAACCCGAAAACAAATGAAGTTTTTTATAAAACGGAAAGATGTTTTGCAGATATCAGTGATGACATGAATTTAAAACGCGGAATTATTTATAAAATAATTAATGACGACATTGTTCCTTTAATGATAAAATAACTGTTTGCAGATGGCAAATTTAAAAGAAATACGTACCAGAATAACATCGGTTAAATCAACCCGACAAATTACAAATGCCATGAAAATGGTATCGGCAGCCAAATTGAGAAAAGCACAAAATGCCATCACTCAATTAAGACCTTATGCCAATAAATTAAATGAAATTTTAAGTCGCTTGGGTGACGTAAAAGGCGGAAGTACCGAAAATATTTATGCTGCCGAAAGACCCGAAGAACACGTTCTCCTTATTGCAATTAGTTCTAACAGAGGATTATGCGGACCATTTAATGCAAATGTCGTAAAAAAAACTATTGAATTGACAGAAGGGCAATATGCCGAACAATACCGAAAAGGAAATGTTTCAATTTATACAATCGGTTCCAAAAGCGGACAAATTTTACATGCAAAAGGGTACAAAATCGATGCGCATTTTAATACGCTTTATGATGATTTAAATTATAATAATGTTGCCGAAATTGCAGAAAAACTTATGGTCTTTTTTACCGATAAAAAATTCGATAAAATTGAAATTATTTACAATCGTTTTAAAAATGCTGCCGTTCAAATTTTAACTCAAGAACAATTTTTACCGGTAAAACATGAAGAAAACACTTCGAGCGAAAATAATGATTATATTTTTGAACCTTCGCAACAATATATCTTCGATACCTTAATACCGGATTCGCTTAAAACTCAACTTTTTGCTGCCGTTACGGATTCCTATGCTGCCGAGCAAGGTGCCAGAATGACCGCAATGCATCAAGCAACTGATAATGCAAGTGAAATGATTCGTTCTTTAACTTTAAGTTACAATAAAGCACGACAAGCATCTATTACTAAAGAAATTCTGGAAATTACGGCAGGAGCTGAAGCATTAAAAGGATAATTTATTCAAATAATTTATAAACTGACGGCATTTAAGATTTTTTCTGTCGAACCTATATTTTCTTTGATATAAATTTCGGCATTATTACCGCATTTTTTTCTGAAATCAGCATCTTGAATTAATTTTTGTATTAAACCGGTAAATTCATCTTTATTCGTAATTGAATATCCGGCTTTTCGATTAATTAATTCTTTTGCTTCTTCAAATCTTTGATATTTCGGTCCGAAAATAACAGGTATTCCGTAAACGGCTGCTTCAAGGGTATTATGAATTCCTGCACCAAAACCGCCTCCGATATATGCAACATCGGCATAAGCATATACGGATGATAACATTCCGATATTATCAATAATTAAAATATCTGCACTTAAAATATTTTTGCTGTTACTTTCAGAATAATGTATTACATTTTTATTTGTTAAATCAGTGATTCTCTTAACATTCTCATCTTTAATCTCATGCGGAGCAACAATGTATTTCACATTCTTATTTCCCGATAAATTGATAAATTGAAAAATAATATCTTCGTCCGGTTTCCATGTGCTGCCGGCAACAAAAATGAATTTATCTTTAATGAAATTTTCAATAATTTCAATACGTTTTCTGTTTGAAGCAATTTTAAAAACACGATCAAAACGCGTATCTCCGGTGATACTTACATTTTGTATTCCTGCCTGTTTTAATAAATCGGCGGAACTATTATTTTGAACAAATAAATGTGTGAAATTTTTTAATATATTCCTGAAAAAAGAACCGTAAAATTTAAAAAAGATTTGATTTTTCCTGAATATTCCGGAAATTAAATATATTGGTATTTTTTGCACTTTTAATTCATGCAAATACCAATACCAAAATTCATATTTTACAAAAAATACACATTTCGGATTAAGCAAAGAAATCACTCTTTTTGCATTTTTTAAAGAATCTCCGGGTAAATAAAAAATAAGGTCTGCGAATTCATAATTTTTACGTATTTCATAGCCGGACGGTGAAAAAAAACTTAAAGCAATTTGATAATCGGAATATTTTTGTTTGATTTTTTCAATTAAGGGTCTGCCTTGTTCAAATTCCCCGAGAGAAGCACAATGTACCCAAATTACATGCTTTGAATTAAACGATTTAAGAGCTTCGAATGTTAAATTTACGCCGTCGTTCCTTAATTTTGCTTTAGAATTGAACCTGCCGGAAAATTTTATCAACAAATTATAAAAAAAAATACCGATTGAATATAAAATCTTCATATTAAAATAAAAAAAGGTTGCAAAAGCAACCTTTATATAAATAATTTGATTTTATTAAAATGAAGAATTATCTGACGGTTTATCAAGAACAACAACCGTTACACAACCTCTGTTCATTTTTGCTTGTTTTTTAACATTCGGATTATCACTTTGTTCCTGCGGAACCGGTAAAACTTCAATAATAATTTTTAATGTCGTAGAAGTTGCCGGATAAAAATCAAAATACGGATGTGATGATTTTCCGTTATCTTCATTATAATAATCCGCTAATACACAAGTTCCTTCTGCTCTGTCAGCACTTTCTCCGGGAAGGTCAAGAACAGTTTCATGGGTGCTTTCATCAATAATTTTAAAATTAATTTTGTTATTAAAAACAGCAGCAGCATAGAATTTTAATCGGAAATCTTTCCCTTTAGTTAAGGGCAGAATAAATTCATACGTTTGTCCGGTTACGCATACCGCACTGCTTGATTGATCATTATATTCATAAGGAGCTTCGGGTCTTCTGTATCTGAAAAAGTCAGAGCATTTGGATTGTGCATCTGAAAATAACGGAAATACAAGAAACAATGCAATAATATATATCAATTTAGTTTTCATAATCTTCAATTTTAATAGTTAGAATTTTTTAAACGTCAGAACCGGCTAATTTATTTCTTACATCGGCTATTGCTTTTTTAAGTTGATTGAATTGTGTTTCAGTCATCACAATTTTAGTTGATCCGCCGACAATAATTTGATTAGCTTTCGCATTTTTAACATTCGGATTCTCAATTTTAATCACTTCCAATCCGTCATAAACAGTTTTTACAGCTTGCAATTCTTGAATTAAATCAGCAACATTCGGATCAGCTTCTCTTTGCTGAAGCGATAAAACAATATTTTCAAAAATATTTTTTTGGTCTGCAATTAATTGAATAATTTCATTATCTTTTTGATATTTATTTTGCAAATTAGTAACAATATATAAACTTTCAACCCATCCGCCTACTGAGATTAATGATAAAGAAGTATTTCTGTCATTATTTTCCAAAAATTTAACAATATCATAATACGTATCATTCGTAACTTTTAATAATGAATCTTTATTTTCGATTTTCTTAAACCGATTAATTAAACTTTCGGTAAATACGGAACCGAGACCGATTTTATCGCTCAAACTTTCCACCACTTTAAGGTATTCTCCGGCTGTATTTGTTTGATTGAATGCAGCAGTATAAGCCAAATCAGCAGAATAAATTCCGAAACCGATTTCTTGTGATTTCGTATCAATATATTTATCGGCATTATCTTTAGCATTTAATACGTTTGCCGAATACTTTAAATCTCCCTTTTTGGTAAAAGCAAACATATCCTTCGGTGAAGGGACCAAATACGTAATAAGATTATCTTCATTAATCTCAGTTACATCCTGATTTAATGAATCTTTTTCGTTTTTATTATTATTTGCATCTTCTCCGCATGCCGTAAAAAGAAACAACATACTTGTCGCAAAAATAAATGTAATTAATTTAAAAGATGTTTTCATATCATATATATTTTATATTACAGAAACAAAGCATAAAGTTATAAAAAACTTTTTTGAAAAAAAAATTTTACACGGCTGCATCATCTTTTTATTATGTTTTCCTCCGCTCTCCCGTTAGAACCGCTTCATTTAAAGTAAAAAAACTCGTTAATAAACATTAACGAGTTTTTTATCAGCTGACCCACCAGGATTCGAACCTGGGACGGCTGGACCAAAACCAGCTGTGTTACCGTTACACCATGGGTCATTAAATTTAGGAATGCAAAATTATTATATTTTTTTATTTTTCTGCAAATTTTTATGATTTTATTTGAAAAAATTTTATCTTTATTGTAAATAAAATTTTAATGCATATATGATACAAGTATTTCTTTCATTGGGAAGTAATAAAGGAGACCGTTTAATACAACTGAAAAAATCTGTTGAACACATACAGCATTATGCAGGAAATCTGATAACAATTTCCGATATTTTCGAGAGTAAATCATGGGCTTACGAAGATACCGATTATCTGAATGCCGTTATTAAAATTCAAAGCAATTTATCGCCGGAAGAACTTTTATCGGAAACTCAAAAAATTGAAAAAGAACTGGGAAGAAGCTCTAAAACAAATACAAAAAACGGAAAACCCGTATATTCATCACGCATTATTGATATCGATATTCTTTTTTACGGAAATAAAATTATCAATTCCGAACATTTAACAATTCCCCACCCTTTACTGCACCTTCGCCGATTTGTACTGCAACCGATGATACAAATTGCACCCGATTTTATACATCCTGTTTTTAACGAAACAATTGAAACCTTATATATAAGGTGTGAAGATGAAAATTCGGTGAAATTATTTAAGAAGGTACATGCGGAAAATTTTCGTCTGCCCTAGCCCCTATTATTTGGTTCCAAGAAGTTGTATATTGAGGAGAAAGTCGTTCCTGAACGGAATTTTTAGTATCATCGCCTTGTACGGCATATTTTACGACATCTCTGCCGTAAGAAGCATTTAAAAAATCAAGGGTATTCAAAATTTTATTGTTTCTGTAACGATTAACCGTGTCAAACAGAGAATATTGCAAATGGTTCGAATTTTGCAACCCGAAAACCATAACGCCGGCTCTTTTATATTTATAACCGGAAACAAAAATTGCATCCGTTAATTTCAAAGCATATTTTATCAATTCGAAGGTATCGTTTGAAGGCACCGGCAAATTCACCGTTTTTGAATTATAATAGCGGTATTTTTTATTTTCAAATCGACTTGTTTCAACAAAAACACCAATCATATTTGCTGCCGATTTTTGAAAACGCAATTTTTCGGTAAGCCGAACCGTAAACGTTGAAATAATTGCTTTCAGGTCTTCTTTCGTTTTTATCGGATGTTTAAAAGTTCTCGTATGCACCATATTTTTTCTGTCTTTGCGAATACTTTCAACTTCAATACACGATTCTTCTTTCAATTCTTTTACGGTTCTTAAACCGACAACACTCATGTGTTTTTTTATAAATTGCTCATTGGCATTTCTTAAATCCAAAGCTGATTTTATGCCGTTTGCTTTCAGAAATTTTTTAAATCGCCTGCCGATACCCCAAATTTCACCGACATCAATTAATTTTAATGCGTCTTTAATTTTTTGCTCTTCATCAAATACCAAAACATTTTTAAATTTCGAATAGCGTTTAGCATAAAAATTCGCCGTTTTTGCCAGCGTTTTTGTCGGTGCAATTCCTACCGAAACAGGTAAACCCAGATATTTCAGCAACTTATCTTTAATTTCGAAAGCAAGCAATCGTAAATCTTTATTTTTATAAGAGCTCAAGTCAATAAAAACCTCATCAATCGAATAAATAATAATATCATCAACCATTTCACGAAGAACCTGCACCATCCGATTCGACATATCGGCATACAAAGGATAATTGGATGATAATACGGCAACACCCTGCTTTTTAAGCCAATCTTCTTTTTCAAAAAAGACTTGCCCCATTTTAATCCCCAGCTTTTTTGCCTCATTTGAACGCGCAATAATACATCCGTCATTATTCGACAATACCGCAACCGGCTTATTCCTTAATTTCGGGTCAAAAATACGCTCACAGGAAGCATAGAAGTTATTTATATCAACAATGGCAAACAAAATATATGTTTAAATTTTGCAATAAAAAAATCTGTTGCTCTTTGCAAAGATACGAACAACAGACTTAATTTGATATTGATTGTTAAAACTATTTTTTAAATCGGTCGGCAACAATAAGTTCTTTGGTTCCGTGAGTCCACGAATAAAACCCTTCACCGGATTTAATACCGAGATTACCGGCATCAACCATTGTTCGGAGCAAAGGAGACGGTGCATATTTTGCTTCTCCCAAACCCTCATAAAGTACTTCCGTAATGGCAAGGCATACGTCAAGTCCGATAAAATCTGCTAATTGCAAAGGTCCCATCGGATGAGCCATGCCGAGTTTCATAACCGTATCTATTTCGTAAACACCGGCAACACCTCTGTTTAAAGTTATAATTGCCTCATTAATCATGGGTATTAAAATACGGTTAGCAACAAATCCGGGAAAATCATTGACCTCTACCGGTACTTTTCCCAGTTTTTTTGAAAGTTCCATAACTGTATTTAAAACCTCATCAGACGTTTTATAACCTTTAATAATTTCCACCAATTTCATAATCGGAACCGGATTCATAAAGTGCATTCCGATAACTTTATCCGGTTTTCCGGTAACGGCAGCAATTTTTGTTATGGAAATAGAAGATGTATTTGATGCCAAAATTGCATCGGGTTTAGATTCGGTATCTAATTCTTTAAAAATTTTCAATTTAATTTCTTCATTTTCGGTGGCAGCTTCAATGATTAAATCTGCATTTTCAATCCCTTTTTTAATACTCGTAAAAGTTGTAATACGATTTACGGTTGCATTTTTATCATCTTCAGAAATTCGTTCTTTTTTAATTAAACGATCAAGATTTTTTTGAATGGTTGCCAGTGCTTTGTCCAAAGCCGATTGGCTGATGTCAACCAAAGCGGTTTCAAAACCGGATTGTGCAAAAACGTGAGCAATGCCGTTTCCCATTGTTCCGGCACCTATTACTGCTATTTTTTTCATATTTTATAATTTAAAATGATTATTTTCAACAATCTTCAAATTTACAAAATATCGAGTGCCGAATGAAAAATTTCCGAAATATTTTACTTGATAAAACAAAAAGAGCTTGTCTCAATCGACAAGCTCTTACAATCTGAAATCCAATAATTAAATCATTTATTCTTCTTCAAATTTTATAACTTCTACCGGGCATCCTTCGGCTGCTTCTTTTATTTCATCTTCATGTCCTGCAAATTCAGCACCTTCTCTTACTTCCGAAACATCATCGACTTCGAAAATATCTTCAGCTACTTCTTCACATAAACCGCATGAAATACAGCCGTCTTCCACCCATACTTTTTTTATTGTCATTGTTTTATAATTTTATGTTTAACAACACAAAGGTAAACATTTAATTCTTACGGAAAAAGGCCTTATTTAGAACACGTCTAAATAAGGCCTTTTAATTAATTGAAACAGAATTATATGTGTGAAAAATTTAATTTAAAATCACTTTTTTCATTTTATAATCAATCCCTCTTTCTGACAAATATTTCAATATAAATTTAAAATTCTTTTCTGACATTCCGACAAATTCGGGCGGAGATATTCCTTTTTGAGTATATAAACCTTCCGATAATAAATTAACTACTGCCGTACAAGTGTATCCGGTAGTGCGAGCCATTGATGTTGTTTCAGTTTTATCATTATAAACATCAAATAAATCGTAAATATATTTGATTTCTTTGTCATTTTCCTTCCCTTCACAACAAATTTGCATCACTGTAAATTCCTTTTCGCCTTTTTTTAATTCCCATTTCGGGAAAAGCAATTTTGCCGTTAAATCCAAAGGTCTTATTTGGTTTCCTTTCACATCAACCTCTGTTTTATCAAAAAAACCGCAAGCACGCAATACTTTCATATATTCAACGGTTCCGGGATAGCGTAATGTTTTTTCGATCATATTCGGAATTTTCATCGTTTTCATCAAACTACGAAGTCCGTCGGAATTAAATGCTTCCAGAGTACCGGCTTGTTCGAAATTAATTAATTCCGGTTCTGATAATGCTTCTCTTACTACAAGTTCATTATTTTGAATGTATCGAGCGGGACGCGTATATTCCTCGATAACATCAATCGGTGAAAATACGGCTTTATAATCGAAAGGCCATTCTCTTTTAAAAGGTAAACCGCCTACAAAGCACTTATAATCCGTCATTTGCATGCGTTCATTGTGATATCCGCAAATAACATTTCCCATCCCGGGTGCTACGCCGCAATCAACAACTGCCGTTACATTATTGGCTTTGGCAAATTCATCTAATTCAAAGGCATCTTCCGGGAAAAATGAAATATCGACAACATTTTTTCCTGCCTTAATAATTTGTTTCAAAGTTTCAAAACCCATAAATCCGGGAACGGCACAAACTACAAAGTCTGAACCTTTTACTGCCGAACGAATTTCTTCGGCAACTGACAAATCAGCTTTCTTTGTTTTTATACCGTGCTTTTCACTAAGAAATTTTAAATTATCTTCATTTATATCATAAGATGTTACTTCAAATGATTTTTGCAAGTCAATTGCAATGGCTTTACCGACCATTCCGGCTCCGAGTACAGAAACTTTCTTCATATGTATTTAAATTAAAAAATCCTTACTCAAAGGTAAGGATTTTTCGTTGCTTATAAAACTATTTTTACATTTCTCGATTATACATTTCTATTTCCCACAAGCGTATTTTATAAATATATTCACTTCTTACGGGAACCCCGTTACTGTTTCTGTAATAGCACCATTTTTTTAATTCTTCATCAACCGGTTTATCGTTCAATACTTTTTTTCTGAACGTACTTTTAAGAAAGTTTCCGATTCCTTTCGCATAAATAAAATGAGCAACTACAATTTTTTTATAACCTTTAACATCTGTTTCTCTTTCAGCCGCTCTTACGGCTTTATCAAAGTCTTTTCTCAATAAATTCTCAGCTTGTTTTCGCGAAATTTGTTCCGGAAATTTTTCTCCCGGTTTAATTACATGCCCGTATCCGATTGTTTTAATTCCGGCGGCATCATAATATGCTTTTCCGCCTGCAAAACCTTCGTGATCTTTTATAAATTTAATCGCCTCTTTATAGCCTTTTTCAAATTGATACTTACTGATGTAATTTTTTTCTGCGTGACTGACTTTTTTTTCTTTTACTACAGCTTTTGAAACCTCCGTTTTTGAAACAAATCCGCTTATAAACGTACTCGGTGCAAATAACATTCCGATTACCAAAAGTACTGAACTCCTCAAATATAATTTCATTTAAATAATTTTCATTTAATAATAAATCGGAAATTTTTATCATTTTCCGATTTTGGGTTTTTCCCTAAAAAAAACATAATATTCAATATTTCAATATCTTACATAATATATTAATGTTTATTTTTTTTAAAACGGCGGCAAACATACTGCTTAATTTTTAAACTGCAAGTTTTTTTAAAAAAAGTTTTCATAAATCAGGTCTATTTATATTCAGTAATTGCATTTTGATTTATATAATACTGTTTTTCAACTGTTTAACTCTAATATATATCGGGTGTTTATTTAAAAAGAAATCACAAAACATGTTCTTTAACACAAATAATATTGTCTGAAAGGCTTATTTTTACGACATTTGCATCGGTATTCTTAAAGTTATTAACATTTTAATAATTTTATTTTTTATCCGCAGAAGAAGAACACACTAAGTTTCTGTGTATAATATTGAATATCAGAATTTTTTACAATATATATAATTTATTATTAACTTATAAAACTTTATAATGAAACTTAGACCTTTTTTAATTATCGCTTTACTTTTTAGCTTTTTTCAGCTTTTTTCTCAAAAAAACATGCTACAATCCGGACCTATGGTTGGTTATTCCGATATGTTTGAAGTGATGTTATGGGCACAGACAAAAAAGGAAGCAGCTGTCAAAATTATTTATTATAACTTAAACGCTCCCGAAAAAAACCATACAACAAATACTGTTGTTACCAAAAAAGAAAATGCTTACACAGCACATCTGCTTGCCGATGAAGTTGAACCGGGACTTCTTTATAATTACGATTTATACATTAATGATAAGAAAATCAGCTTTGATTATAAAACACAATTCCAAACTCAAAAACTGTGGAAGTGGCGAACCGATGCTCCTGATTTCAGTTTTGCAACCGGCAGCGGTGCCTACATAAATGAGCCGGCATATGATCGTCCCGGAAAAGGATACGGCGGCGACTATCAAATTTATGAAAGCATTGCCGATAAAAAACCTGATTTTATGCTTTGGCTCGGTGATAACACCTATTTAAGAGAATCGGATTGGAATACTAAAACCGGTATTTTGCACAGATATACAAATACGCGATCGACAAAAGAGATGCAAAAATTATTAGCAACGACACATAATTATGCAATATGGGACGATCACGATTTCGGACCCAATGACTCGGATAAAAGCTTTTGGAATAAAAACGAAACACTTTCAGGATTTAAATTATTTTGGGCAAATCCGTCATACGGTATTGCTGATACAAAAGGTGCAATTACATCTTTTAATTGGGGAGATTGTGACTTCTTTTTATTGGATAACAGATATTATCGTGACCCTGACAAATTAATTTCAGACGACAAAACACAACTCGGTAAAAAACAAAAAGAATGGCTGAAAAATGCCTTAACATACAGCGACGCAAAATTCAAATTTATTGTTCTCGGCGGGCAATTTCTTACAACAGGAGGAGCATATGAAGTTTTTACAAATTTCGGATATTCAAAAGAACGAACGGAAATTATCGAATTTATTTACAAACAAAATATTAAAAATGTTATTTTCCTGACCGGAGACAGGCATCATTCAGAAATCAGCGTTTTAAAAAACAGATACAAACCGACAATATACGATATTACGACTTCTCCGTTTACTTCACATCATGCTTCTGAAAATAAAGATGAAGTAAACAGTTTAAGAATTAAAGGGTCTTTAATAAATCAAAGGAATTTCTCGGTATTATCAATTTCAGGAACAAATAATAAAAGAATTTTAAAAATCAATTTTTACGATTCTGACGGAAAACCAATTTACAATTATGAAATAACACCGGAATAAAAAAAGGCGGATAGAATCCGCCTTTCATCTTAAAATAAAAATTAACAATTTATTTTATAATAATTTCCGATGTCATTTTCACTCCGGCTTTTCTGTAAACTTCACTAACACCACAATAGCGTTCTTCGGATAAATTAACCGCTTTTTCAAGTTTTTCCTTCGGCAATTCAATTCCGTCCTTTGCCGTAAAAATAAATTTAACATGCATAGACACATAATGTTTCGGATGTTCGGTTGTTAATTCACCTTCAACTTCAACATTGAAATCCGTTAAATTATCGGAAACTTTCATTTTCTTTAAAATTGAAATAACATCCATTCCCGTACACCCGCCTAATGATGCCAGCATAAAAGGTTTCGGTTGAGGACCCCTGTTTTCTCCGCCAACGGCTTCGGTTGCATCAATCATTACTTTATGACCGTTTAAATCCCATTCAAAAGCCATATTTCCTTTCCAATTCGTTTTTATTATTTCACTCATATTTTTCTTCTTTTAGTAGTATTTATTTATGTTTATATATTAATTTTTGAGAAAAAGCAAAAATAAAGAAAATAATAACCGGTAAAAATTTAAAATTCCTTATTTTTGTACATTTTACATTTATATGGATAATAATAAATTAAATACATGCGAAACATGTTTTGTAAAGAATGATTTGTTCCGCAAAATTACAAAAGATGAAATTGATATTTTATCATACATTAAAAATTGTAACACCTATGATAAAGGAGACATTATTTATAGTGAAGGAAGTCGAATATCCGGCGTTTATTGTCTGAATTCGGGCATTGTAAAGCACTATAAAACGGGTAATGACGGGAAAGAACAAATTATTCGTTTTTCAAAAGCCGGTGAATTATTCGGTTACCGATCAATATTATCTAATGAAGCTGCATGTACAACGGCTAAAGTTGTTGAAGAAAGTTCTGTTTGTATTATTCCCGCAGCTCATTTTATAACTTTAATTAATACTAATTCAAATTTTGCAATGAGCATCATTAAGCTGTCTTGCAGGGAATTAGGTGACTCTAATCAATACATTTTAGATATTGCTCAAAAAAATGTAAAAGAACGTTTAGCTGAAATATTATTGCTTTTGAACGAAAATTTCGGCATTAATAAAGACGGTGACTTAAACATTTTTCTTACAAGAGAAGAATTGGCAGGTCTTGTAGGAACAGCAACGGAATCTGTTATACGATTGCTGTCAGAATTCAAAAAAACCGGCCTTATTGAATTAAATAAAAGAAAAATTAAACTCTTAGATTTAAATAAATTAAAACATATTTCCCAAAGTTTCTAAATTTCCCCGAAAAAAACCACCTATGATATTAGCCTCACTTAACGATAAAGATTATAAAATTGAATTCTCAGACAAAGAATATTCACAAGGGACAATAAATGATACAAATTTCTTCCTTGATATTATTAAAAACGGTCAAAACTCATATCATATTCTATACAACAATAAATCCTTTAAGGTCAATATTCTTTCCGTTGATTCTGAAGAAAAAACTGTTTTACTGAAAATTAATAATACCTCTTATACCGTAAAATTAACAGAAGAAATTGATCTTTTATTAAAAAAAATGGGGATTAAAAATAAGACCAAACAACTTAAAAAAGAATTAAAAGCACCAATGCCCGGTTTAATTGTTAACATTCCCGTTAAAAAAGGTGATAAAATAAAACAAGGTGAAACATTACTTGTTCTTGAAGCCATGAAAATGGAAAATAATTTAAAAGCTGTTCACGATGTAACAATTAAAGATATTTCGGCAGAAAAAGGAAATTCTGTCGAAAAAAATGAAGTTTTAATTGTTTTTGAATAATGAAATATACTTTATTAAGAAATATTCAAACCTTAACTCTTATTCTTTTCATTTCAGGCTATTCCTTTGCCCAAAATAAAGCTTTAAACATACATCATTATAAAATCAGTGACGGATTATCTCAAAATTTCACAACCGATATATGCCAAGACAAATTAGGATATATTTGGGTGGGTACTCAAGACGGCTTAAATCGTTTTGACGGTTATGAATTTAAAATTTATCGACAAAATCCGTCTGACAAACAATCGCTTTCGGATAATTATATTATTGATCTTTTTATTGCTCCGGACTCATTGCTTTGGATTGTTAATAATAACGGGCTGGAGGTATATGACTATAAAACAGACAAATTTAAAAGTGTTTTAAAAAATAAACAAAGCAAAAACTCCACTTATTTAACAAATATTAAAGCTGTTACCTCAGACGACTCAGGAATTGTTTGGTTAAGAACCGTAGACGGAATCATCGAATATAATCCTAAAAAAAATGATTTTTTTGAATACAAACTTTATTCTGACGGAGATGCCGGCGGCGGTGTTTTTGAAATATACCAATTAGCTGACGATAATGAGAATTTGTGGACGGGTTCTTCAAACGGATTGGTAAAATTTAACAAACGTTCTAAAACTTTCACAAGCTATCAAATTGATAAAACCTCAAAAGCAGACAATGAAATTTATGCCGTTTTTTGTGAAAATAAAAATAAAATATGGGTGGGTTCTAAAAATAAACTTTATGTTTTTAATACAACAACAGAATCATTTAAAATCGTTAAATCAACAGTCAATTTTAATCAAATACAATCTGTTTTTGCAGATAAATCTCATACCGTAAGAGTCGGCACTTTAAACGGCTTTTATAACAGTACTTCAACCGGCGATTTTGAAAGGTTTAATCTTGAGGATTATATTTATGACGAAATCGAAATCGGAAATGTTTCAAATATTTTTGAAGACCCGTCAAATATTATTTGGATATCAACAGATTTCGGGATTTTCAAAATAGATACAAAAAAAACAGATTTTAAGCTTTACAGAAAAGATAAAAATAATTCGGTGAATTTTTCGTCAAATACTGTTTATTCAATTTATCACGATATAAGAACTGATTTAATTTGGTTCGGAACGAGGGGTTTCGGTGTTAATTTATTTAACAGACAATCCGGAAAAGTTATTCATTATAACACAACAAACTCAAATCTGGTAAATAATAATATTTATTGTATCGTTAAAGGATCAAAAGGAAATTTGTGGATGGGTACAAATGAAGGACCGACAATTTGGTCATTCAAAAAAAATCAATTTGTCAGTTTCTGTAAAAAAGTACAAAATATGTTCGATTCCGCTTTTAAAAATAACCGAATGTCTGATATTTTATATGACGGGGATATTATTTGGTTCTCAACTTTTAAAGGTCTTTATAAATATGAAAACGATACCCTAAAAAGTTATACAAAAAAAGATTTCGGCAACAGTATTGTTGATAACCAACTCTTTAAAACAATAAAAAGCAGTTCAGGGAAATATTGGATTGCTAGCTTATACGGTCTGAGTAAATTTGACGCAGAAACAGAAACTTTTACAAATTATACGCACGACAACAATAAAATCAGCAATAACATCGTACCAACGGTTTTTGAAAGCTCAGATTCAACTATTTGGGTCGGTACGGGTACCGGTTTGAACAAATACATTCCCGAAAAAGATTCGTTTATTTATTACACTTCACAAAGTCACGGTTTCAGTAATGACTTCATTTATACAATCGTTGAAGATAATAATAAAAACCTGTGGATGAGCACAAACAGAGGAATTATTAAATTTAATCCGTCTACTGAGGAAGTTACTAATTTTTCGTTGGAAGACAATCTCCAAGGCTATGAATATAATGTCGGAGCCGTTTACAAAGATGAAAACAACGAACTTTTTTGGGGTGGTGTAAAAGGACTGAATTCATTGAAATTAAATGAAATTAAAAAAAACACTTATGCTCCGAAGCCTATTATTACTCATTTCTATAAACATACTAAAAACGGTATAGTTGAAATCTTTACAGGAAATAAAAAAACGATTAATCTTGAATACATTGAAAACAGTTTTGATATTCGTTTTGCCGTTCCTGAATACTCATATCCGTCAAAAAATCATTTTAAATACAGGATAAAAGAGTCCGATTCCGAATGGACAGACTTAGGAGCTAATAACTTTATTAACTTTTTTCAGCTTTCACCCGGCACATATACATTTCAGGTCATAGGTTCAAACAGTGAAAACAGTTGGAATATTGAACCGACTTCAATTCGTATTATCATCAGTACTCCTTGGTGGCAAACAACCTCATCTTATATTATTTATATCTTAAGTTTCCTCCTGCTTATCGGCGGCGGATTTTTAATTTATAATAAAGAAATTCGAAAAGAAAATCGTATTTTACACGAGAAACAAATTGTTGCAAAAGAAGTTGAAAAACAAAAAGAACTGCTTGCAATTAAAAATAACAGCATTTCCGAAAGTATGCGTTATGCTTCAGGAATTATCAATGCTTTATTACCTACAAAAGAGCAAATCAGAAAAATTATTCCGGATTCCTTCGTGCTTTTTATGTCAAAAGAGATTGTCAGCGGAGATTTCTACTGGGTAGAAGAGACTGAAGAAAAAATATTTATTGCAGCCGTTGATTGTACCGGTCACGGAGTCCCCGGAGCATTTATGTCCATCATCGGATTAGATCTTTTAAGAAATATCACGGAAGCAGGAATTGACACACCGTCAAAAATTTTAGACCATTTAAACAGAGGCATATATTCCATGTTTCGTAATGAAGAACAAGGACATAAGTTAAAAGACGGGATGGATTTAAGCATCATCGCTATTCATAAATACAAAAATATTATTGAATTCGCAGGTGCTATGAATCAAATGTATTATATTAGAGATGATAAAATTACGGAAATTAAAGGTGATCGTTTCTCAGTTTCTCCGATTAATTATTTATCATACGGTTCTTTTACAAATCATGTTATAAATATTGAAGATAACGATATGATTTATCTTTTTTCCGATGGTTATGTTGATCAATTCGGAGGACCGGATGATAAAAAATTCAAATACAGACGCTTTCGGCATATGCTTTTAAATAATTACGAAAAACCTCTTGAAGAACAAAAAAAGATTCTTAAGCGTGTCATTAATACGTGGCGAGGAACCCTGGAGCAAGTTGATGATATTTTAGTTATCGGTATAAAGATACAAACCGACGATTAATTTCGCTTATTTATAGGTATCATAAACAGCTTTAAGTCCGCTTAAAAAATCGGTCTTATCTTTCCATCCCAGTGCATGTAATTTACTGACATCCATCAACTTTTGAAAAGTTCCGTCGGGTTTACTTTCATCCCAAATCAGTTTACCTTTAAACCCGATGACGTCGTTTTTAATCATTTCGGCAAGTTCTTTTATTGAAATATCTCTTCCCGTACCGATATTAATATGCGTGTTTCTGATCTCTCCGTTTGTAATCGGAAACTCCGGATTTTCCAAATCAAACTCATTTTTTAAAATATCTTTAAAATCAATATTTTCAGAAATAAAAACACAAGCATCTGCCAAATCATCGGCATGTAAAAATTCTCTTCGCGGGTTTCCGGTACCCCATAATTTTACGGCATTTTTTTGAATTCCGTATTTATGCAGAACTCTTACAATATCCGCTTTTTCTGCACTCCCGTCGACACCGTCAATCGGCCTCTTATTTAAATCATGTCTGACATAACAAAATACATCTTCATTCAGCGATTTTGCCAAATGCATTTTTCGAATTAATGCCGGCAATACATGCGATTTCTCCAAATCAAAATTATCGTTATACCCGTATAAATTCGTCGGCATCACAGCCAAATAATTCGTACCGTATTGCAAATTATAACTTTCAACCATCTTTATCCCTGCAATTTTGGCAACAGCATAGGGCTCATTGGTATATTCAAGCTCCGAAGTCAGTAAAGAATTTTCTTTCATCGGTTGCGGACTGTTTTTCGGATAAATACATGAACTTCCGAGAAAAATCAATTTCTTAACACCGTTCAAATACGATTGATGAATAATATGATTCTGAATTTGAAGATTCTCGTAAATAAATTCGGCTCGATAGGTGTTATTTGCAACAATACCGCCTACTTTTGCCGCAGCTAAAAATACAAACTCCGGTTTTTCTTTTTCAAAAAAATCTTTTACGACTTGTTGGTTGGTTAAATCAAATTCGGAATGAGGTGTAAACACTAAATTTTCATATCCTTTTGATTTTAAGCTTTTTACAATAGCACTTCCTACAAGCCCGTTACTTCCGGCAACATATATCTTAGAATTTTTATTCATCTTTTCTTTTTTTCTGAAAGTTCAAAATAAACTATTTTTTTTATATTTGAGAAATTATAAAAACCATACGCCTATTTAATATGCAAATTAAAAAATTCATATTCAGTCCGTTTGAAGTAAATACATACATTCTGTACGACAAATCAAAAAAATGCATTATCATTGATCCGGCATGTAACAACAAACAAGAACAAGATTTTCTCTTAAAATTTATTAATGAAAATCGTTTGAAACCGGTTAAATTGATAAATACGCATTGCCATTTGGACCATATCTTCGGGAATAAATTTATTGCGGATACCTTTAATCTGGAAACCGAAGCATCAAAAGACGAAGAATTCAACATCAGCAATGCACATAATGCCGCAAATTTATACGGAATTAAAATGGATGCACCCTACCCTATAAAAAAATATTTGAAAGAAGGCGATAAAATTTCTTTCGGTTTTTCTGAATTATCAATTTTACATGTCCCCGGACATACAGCCGGCAGTCTGGTTTTTTTAAGTAGCGAAGATAAATTCATAATTGCCGGAGATGTTTTGTTTAAAGGAAGTATCGGACGAACCGATTTACCCGGCGGCGATTATGACACATTAATCTCACAAATTAAAATAAAACTGTTCACTTTGTCGGAAGATATTGTCGTTTATCCGGGACACGGTCCCGAAACCGAAATCGGAATCGAAAAACAGACAAATCCTTTTTTTCAAAGTGAAACATACACATAGGCAAAATCCCGGAGAAATAACGTGTTTCGACCTTTATGTTTTTAAATACTTATATTAATGACAATAATCAAAGAATATACAAGCGAATTTTTTAATTTTGTATTCTAAAATTTACAGACAAAACATTCATTTTAATCTGATATTATGCATACATTTGATTTTTCTGACAGACACATCGGACCTAACGAAAACGAGATAAAAGAAATGTTATCGGTAATCGGTCTTTCTTCAATTGACGAATTAATTAACAAAACAATACCGGACAATATTTTACTCACAAAAGATTTGGATTTGGGTAAAGCTATGAGCGAATATACCTATCAAAAATACATCTCAAAAATTCTTGCTAAAAATAAAATATTCAAAACCTATATCGGCTCGGGATATTACAATACAATTACACCTTCCGTTATTTGGCGAAATATATTTGAAAATCCGGTTTGGTACACGTCTTACACACCGTATCAAGCTGAAATTTCGCAAGGCAGATTGGAAGCACTTTTAAATTTCCAAACAGTTATTACCGAACTTACCGGTTGTGAAATCGCAAACGCATCCTTGCTCGACGAAGCATCAGCTGCTGCCGAAGCCATGATTATGACGGCAAATAACCGAAACAGAAAAGACATACAAAACGGTGTAAACGTCTATTTTGTTGATAAAAATATATTCCCGCAAACACTGGATGTCCTTATCGGAAAAGCTGAACCGCTCGGAATTGAGATTGAGACCGGCGATTTTAAAACCGTTAAAATTCACGATAAAATTTTCGGTGCAATGTTGCAATATCCTGCTGCCGACGGAACACTTACCGACTTTTCTTCCTTTGCGGAAAAACTGCATGAAAAAGGCTTATTGTTAAGTGTTGCCGCCGATATTTTAAGCCTGGCAATTTTAAAGCCGCCTGCCGAATTCGGTGCCGACATTGTTTTCGGTTCTACCCAAAGACTGGGAATTCCGATGGGATACGGCGGTCCGCATGCAGCCTATTTTGCGACTCACGAAAAATTTAAACGTAAAATCCCCGGACGCATCATCGGTGTCTCAAAAGATATTCACGGAAACATTGCTTATCGCATGGCTCTGCAAACACGTGAACAACATATTAAAAGAGAAAAAGCTACCTCAAACATTTGCACGGCACAAGCACTTTTAGCTACCATGGCAGGCATGTATGCCGTATATCACGGTGAAGAAGGTTTGAAAAGTATTGCCTCTTGTATTCATTCCAAAACGTTTATACTTTCGGAAGGATTAAAAAAACTTGGTTACAAACAAGAAAATCACAACTTTTTTGATACAATTAAAATTCATCTTCCCGAAACAGTTGAAATAAAAGAACTTAAAAAAATTGCATCAAAGAAAAAAGTCAATTTTGGCTATTTGTCTGATGATGACGTAATTATAAGTCTTAACGAAACAACTTCCTTATATGATATCAATCGTATTTTAAGGATTTTTTCACTGGCTGTCGGAAAAGATGCTGCAATATTGAAAGAGATTAAAAAGGATACTTCTTTTGATAAGAAATTTAAAAGAGACGGTACTTTCTTACAACAAGATGTGTTTAAAAAATACCGTTCCGAAACCGATATGATGCGCTACATTAAGAGATTAGAACGAAAAGATATTTCTTTGACGCACTCGATGATTTCGCTCGGTTCCTGCACCATGAAACTGAATCCCGCAAGCTTAATGATGCCTTTAAGCAGTCCTTTATTGGGTGAAATTCATCCTTTTGTTCCTAAAAATCAAGTGAAAGGTTATACCGAAATTTTAGACGACTTAAAACACGATTTACTTCAAATTACCGGTTTTGATGATATTACTTTTCAACCCAATTCCGGAGCAACCGGCGAATATACCGGCTTAATGATTATTCGTGCTTACCATAAAAACAATCAGGAAGAACACCGAAAAACAGTTTTAATTCCCTCATCGGCACACGGAACCAACCCGGCCAGTGCCGTTATGGCAGGAATGAATGTTGTTGTCGTTCAATGTGATGAAAAAGGAAATATTGATGTCGAAGATCTTAAAGCCAAAGCCGAACAACACAAAGATACCCTTGCGGCATTTATGATTACTTATCCGTCGACACACGGTGTTTTTGAAAGCAAAGTGGTTGAAATGTGTCAAATTATTCACAAAAACGGCGGGCAAGTGTATATGGACGGAGCAAATATGAACGCCCAAGTCGGAATTACAAATCCGGCAACCATCGGTGCGGATCTTTGCCATTTGAACTTACATAAAACCTTTGCAATTCCTCACGGAGGCGGCGGACCCGGAGTAGGTCCCGTTGCCGTTGCAAAACATTTATCAGATTTTCTGCCCGGACATGTTACCGTTAAAACCGGCGGCAAAAAAGCAATTCATGCAATAACGGCGGCACCGTACGGCAGCGCAAGCATTTTACCCATTACACACGGTTATCTCAAAATGCTCGGAAAAGACGGCTTAAAAGCTTCAACAAAAGCAGCTATCTTGAATGCTAATTACATTGCAGCATCACTGAAAAAATATTTTGACATTGTTTACACGAATGAAACCGGTTATGTAGCTCATGAAATGATTTTGGAATGTCGAAATTTCAAACACGAAACAGACATCAGCGAATTGGATATTGCAAAACGCCTTATGGATTACGGTTTTCATGCACCTACTCTTTCATTTCCGGTTCACGGCACATTAATGGTTGAACC
>JAOZQB010000134.1 GCA_029932445.1 Bacteroidales bacterium
ATTTCCGTAAACGGTTTGCCTATTTTACGGTAATTTAATTTTTCGTAGAACGTAACGACTGTATCACGTGCGTGGAGGATAATTTCAGAATATCCGTTGTTGCGGGCAAATGTCTCGGAATATCGTACTAGTTTACTGCCGTAACCTTTTCCCTGCAGGTTTTCGTCAACGGCAACTTGGCGCATTTTCAGAACAGTATCGGATAAGGGTTTTAAGTGTAAAACAGCCCTTATCCGATTTTGTTCGAACAATCCGAAAATGTAATCGTCTTTATCTTGTTTTAAGAAATTTTCGGAGAAAACCATACCGAGCGGTTTTCGTAAAATCTTATCTCGCAATTCGACAGACTTAAAATAATCTTCGGATCGATATTTTATCAGTCGTATTTCCAAAAATTTATTCGGTTTTTATTTTCAGGATAAAACTTCCGTCGGTTAAACCGTCAGCACCGGCAACACCGATAACCACTTTGTACGGATTGTTAATTGCGTTCAGATGTACTGTTCTGGTATGATCTTGTGTTTTTCCGCGTTTTTTGTAATCCCACTTGTGTTCCGCTTCGCAAGTAACACACGAATTTAAATTCGGCATCATGGCATTGTTGTTTAGTCCGACCATATAGGCATAGATGCTCATGTTTTTCGATTTGTTGTCAGGCACAACCGTAATATCCATTTTTGAATGCGGCGGTATTTCGGTAATGTAAATAATATGGTTTCCGGTAAATTTATGATTTTGCGTTGCCGGAAAACAGGCAACCGAACTTTTTGATGCCCAACTTAAATCATGAATTTTTACACCATCTGCTAAATCACCCTTATATGCAACAGTTTTACCTTTGATACTTTTGGCGGAATACATTTTCAAAGGTTTTTGCTCTTCATTATTTTGAACGCGTGATTTTAAATTCACTTCAAGTGTATATTCTCCTTCGGCGAGTCCGTCGGCACCGGTAACACCTATAAAAATATTGTAAGAATGGTTTGTCGAATTAAATCGAATGGTTCTGGTATGATCTTGTGTCTTTCCTTTTTTAGAATAATCCCACTTATGTTCAGCTTCACAAGATACGCAGGAACTTAAATTCGGAACAACTGAATAATTGCTTGTTCCGACCTGATAACCGTAAATACTGAAATTTGCATTTTTGTTTTTCGGAATAACCGTGACGTAAACTTCCGAATACGGCGGAATTTTAAACGCGTGCAAAACATGTTTCCCGGTAAATTTATGATTTTGGGTTGCGGGAAAACAGGCATTTGAACTTGACGAAGCCCATGATAAATCATTTATCATAAATCCGTTTGAAAGATTTCCCGTAAAGGTTGTTATGCCATTGGGTTTTGCCTCAATTGCATTTACCCCTTTCGGGAATTGTGCATAAACAGTTGACGTTAAGATGCTTAGTAATGCAATGAATAAAATGTGTTTAAAGTTCATAATGTTTTGTTTTAGAATTTATAAATAGATTATCCGTTCTCTCTTATTTTTTTCAACATTTCTTTATTTAGAATTTTTATTTTTTTTCCGTTTACTTTAATAACTTTTTCTTCTGCTAATTCTGTCAACATTCGGCTTACGGTTTCTCTTGAAGTACATACTAAATCAGCTATTTCATTTCTGTTAAGCGGCAGATCAAATTCATCGCTGTCGTACAACTCTTCTGAAAATTGAATGAGATTATTTGCTAAGCGTCCGAAAATTTGTTTTTGGACCAAATTAATACATCTGTGAAACTGTTCCAATTCATTTTTGCAAAGTTCAACGATTATTTCATAAGAAAAATCAGGATTTAATCTCAGTAATTCTCTAAACGTATTCAAATCAATGAAACAGGCACGGGTAGGGATAATTGCAACGGCAGAATAATGATTAATTTTATCTCCCATGGCGGTAGGAAGTCCCAGATAACAAGGGGCTTTTTTTATTTTAAGGATTTGTTTGCGTTGAGGACCGTCCATAATTAATTTAACCATTCCGCTCTGGAGATAAATAATATTTGAAGACAGAGCATCTTGTTTAAAAATAACTTCTTCTTTCTTAAAATTGACTTCAACGCAACTGTTATTTAAAATGTTTAATTCACCGGAAGATAAGTTTTTAGCAGCTTCCGATTTTAAAATGCACATTGAACAGTCAAGTCTTTTCATAAACAAATATATATTTTTCCAAATATAAAAAAACGGGGAGTAAAAAAAAATTTTAATGTGAAATATATCACATTTCATACGGAGATATGTCAATCGTATTTTCTTGTTTGTGTCTGTATGCAGGCATATCTTTGTATCAAATTTAATTTATACATAAAAATCTTCAATTATGGAAACAAATAAAAAAATGTGTATGGCTCTTTTTTCAGGCAGTATTGACCGCCTGACCGCAGCCGGAGTCGTAATAAGCGGGGCAGCTGCCGATGATATGGATGTTGATGTATATGTATTATTACAAGCTGCAAGAGCTTTTAAAAAAGAAGTCGGCGATAATTCAGATAAATTGGCAATGTCAGAAAGTTCCGATTTAAAAGATGAATTCGTGAAATCATTAAAAGAGCTTAATGTGAATACGTGGTTGGAATTTTTTACGACAGCCAAAGAATTGTCAAACGTAAAAATTCATATTTGCGGTCTTGCCGGTAAAATTTGGGGAGGCAGCAAAATAGAAGACTTTGTGGATATAGCAGACGATATTGTAGGTATCGGCGAATATATTACGGCAGCTGAAGAAGCAGATGTTCATTTATTTATTTAAGCGATGTCGGATACTGTAGAACAAAGACTGGAAAAACTTGAAAAAAAGTTTAATGAATTGGAAGATTCTCGAAAGGATCAACTTACGATGGTTGTTATGTCCGATGATTTGGATAAAATGTTGGCAGCTTTTATTATTGCTGTCGGGGCAGCAGCTATGGATACTAAGGTGAAAATGTTTTTTACTTTTTGGGCAATTTCTGCATTAAGAAAAGAACAGGTAAAACAAGCAAAAGGGAAAGATTTGACAGCTAAAATGTTTGGGACTATGCTCCCAAAGGGACTGAGACAATTAAAACTTTCTAAAATGAATATGGAAGGCATTGGTAAACATATGATTAAGGGAATTATGAAACATAATAACGTTTCTTCACTTGATGAACTTCTTGCCACTGCCGGCGAACTTGGCGTTGATATTGATATTTGTACAATGTCAATGGATTTGATGGGTTTTAAAAAAGAAGAAATGATAGATTATCCTAATTTGGGTTATGCGGGTGTGGCAACATTTTTGGCTGATGCCGGCGAAAGCAGTATGCAATTATTTATATAATTAATATTTAAAAATACTTAAAAAAGAAATTATGACACAAGAAGAATTAACAACATTGGAAGTTACAAAATCTGTTGATGCAAGAGGAACATCTTGTCCCGGACCTTTATTGGCTGCAAAAAAAGCCATGGGTGAAATTAACAGCGGAGATGTACTGGAAGTTCTTTCTGCTGATGAAGGAACAAAAAAAGATATTCCGAAATGGGCAACAAAGAAAAAACACGAATATCTCGGAACCGTTGAAGAAAGCGGATTTTTTAAAATATTTGTTAAAAAAGGATAAAAGATGAGTACAACAGGTAAAGAATTGCCGAAAATACTTGTTTTTTCTACCGAAAAAATTTCCGATCCGGCTATTGATATGGCGGGCTTGCTTAAATTGCATTATCCGCCCCGGGTTTATACAATTCCGATACCTTGTTCAAGTGCCGTTAAACCGCGTTGGATTTTAAAAGCATTTGAACAAGGTTTTGACGGTGTCTTTATTGCTGCCGACGGAACTGATTGTCCGTACGGAGAATCCTGTACCGAAAAAACAGGTGAGATAATCAGGCGGACTCAGGAAATGCTTAAAGAAAAGGGTATTGAACCGGCTAAGCTGAGAATGGCTGCTATTTGTTCGGTATGTAGTGAAGCATTCGTTAAACATATGAAAACGTTTACGGAATATCTTGTAAAACAAAAAACAACTTAAAAGATGCAAGAGAATCAAAATATAAAAGAATACGATGCATTGGTTATCGGTGCAGGAATTGCCGGAGGTGAAGCTGCACTGAATCTTGCAAATGTCGGGAACAAAGTTTTACTTGTTGATAAAGAATTAACTGTCGGCGGAAAAATGATTCTTTTAAGTAAGGTTTTTCCGACATTAGACTGTGCCGCTTGTATAACGACACCGAAAGTTTCTGAAATAGCAAGACATTCAGGAATAACAACTTTAACAAGTACCGAAGCATCTGATATTATTCAGAAAGATGACGGAACATTTGAGGCACTGATTACAACTCAACCGAGATATGTTGTTGTTGAGGACTGTACCGGATGTCAATTGTGTGAAGAAGCTTGTCCTGTTAATGTTGAAGATCAATATCAATACGGATTGGTCGGAAGAAAAGCGGCATTTATTCCCTTCAGTATTGCCAGTCCGCGTGCTGCTGCAATTGATATTGAAAATTGTACCTTATGCGGTGCTTGCGAAAGAGCTTGTCCGACACATTGTATTGATTTTACACAAACGGTTGAGAAATATACAATAAAATGTAAATCCGTTGTTGTAGCAACCGGTTTTCAGTTATTTGATCCTACTTTAATTCCGAGATACGGTTTCGGCAGGTTTAAAAATGTTATAACTTCCATGCAAATGGAAAGACAACTGGCTCCGACACGTCCGTTTAATACTGTTTTGAGACCGAGTGACGGGAAAATGCCTGATAATATTGCTTATGTTTTGTGTACGGGTTCCAGAGACAAAACGGTGGGAACTCCGATTTGTTCGCAAGTTTGTTGCATGTATTCCACAAAACAAGCTCAATTATTAATGGGTGCTTTACCGATGGCGGATATTACACTTTATTATTTGCATATCAGAGCATTCGGCAAAGGATTTAATGAGTTTTATGCTCAGGCACAATCAATGGGTGTTGAATATGTAAAAGGGAAAGTGGCTAAAATTACGGAAAAAGAAGACGGTAATTTAATATTGCGATACGAAGACATAAATACCGGAAAAGTTACGGAAACTGAACATGATATGGTGGTTCTTTCAGTCGGAATATTACCTAATGAAGGTATTACAAAACTTTTTACGAACAGAAAACTTGAATTAGACCCGTTTAATTATGTTTCGCAATCCAATCCGCTCGAAAGTCCGGCAATGACAACAATTGAAGGTGTATTTGTTGCCGGAGTGGCATCGGCACCTATGGATATTCCGGATTCGATACTTTCAGCCGGAGCAGCATCGAGTGAATCTGCGAATTATATCAGACATATTTCAAAGAAAACGCTTGAAGTATAAATTGATGATTATTAAAATAAAATAACAAGTTCATGAAACACCCGTTATAAAATACTAAGAACCAAAGGAATAATTAATGCACGACATAGTTTTGCAAAATAAAAATAAGCCGGCATGCGGGTGTTCCTATGTGACCTTTGAAAATTTAAAAAAAGACACATGAAAAGTAAAATAGGCGTATATATTTGTCATTGCGGAGGAAATATTTCGGATTATGTTGATGTAAATAAAGTGAGAGAAGCCGTAAAAGATATTGACGGTGTTGAAATTTCTTTAGATACCATGTTTGCATGTGCAGATTCAAGTCAAACCCAAATAGCAAATGATATTTCTGAAAAAAAACTTGACGGGTTGGTTGTTGCCTCTTGTTCTCCTAAACTTCATTACCCTACTTTCAGTGCAGTAGCAGAACGCGGCGGATTGAATAAATACAATTATGTGCATGCAAATATTCGTGAGCAAGTTTCTTGGGCACATTCTGATGATAAAGCCGGTGCAACCGAAAAAGCAATAAAAATTGTAAAAGCGGCTATTGCCAGAGTTAAAGAATCTGTTTCTTTAGAACCCATCGAAATAAAAGCTGAAAAATCAATAGCAGTTTTAGGTGCCGGAGTTGCGGGAATGAGAGCAGCCAAAGAACTTGCCGATCTTGGGATGCAAGTCTATTTAATTGAAAGAGAACATTTTGTAGGCGGCAGAATTTCACAGTTAGATTATTTGTGCGGTGCTGATGAAACGGGGAAAGAACTTGTAACACAGTTGTATGAAAAAATTCATGAACATCCGAATGTAACACTTTTTACGGGTGCGGAAGTGATTAAAAAGGGCGGAAGTATAGGAAATTTTAAAATTAAAGTAAAAATCACACCTCGTTATATAAATGACACATGTAACAAAGAAGAGTTGCTGAAAGCAATCGAAGTGTGTCCGGTTGAAGTTGAAGATGATTTTAATTTCAATATCACAAAACGGAAGGCCATATACAGAAATTACGATAGTGAATATCCGCAAAAACCTACTATTGACAATAAAAATTGTACACGCTGCGGCGAATGTGAAAAAGTTTGTTCAAGTATTGACTTTTCTCAAAAAGAAGAAATATTGGATTTAACGGTCGGGTCAATTTTGGCAGCTACCGGTTTTGATCCGTATCAGCCTAAAGAAAACGAATTCGGTTGGGGTATCGAAAATGTGGTCACCTTACCGCAATTTCGACGAATAATTAACATGTGTGATGATAAATTGGTGTATCAGGGAAAAGAAATTAAAAACATTGCTTACATCTATTGTGTGGGCAGTCGCCAGGTTGACGGCGATAATAAATATTGTTCTCGATATTGCTGTACAGCAACACTTTATACCTCTATTCTGACACATAAAAAATATAAAGGAATTAAGAGTTTTCATTTTAACAGAGGCATACGAACATACGGAAAACAAGAAGTTATTTATGACGAAGCATCACAACTCGGAGATATATTTCTGCAATCTTATGAATATGATCCGGCAACCGTTGAAGAAAACGGAGATAAAACAACCGTTAAAATAAAAGATATTTTAACCGGCGGACAGGAACTTGAAGTGGATGCGGATTTGGTTGTTCTGGTAACAGGAATGGAACCTCGGAATGATTGCAGTATCGGAGATGTTTTAAAAATTCCGAAAGGAAGAGACCGATTTTATAACGAAATTCACATGAAATTGCGTCCGGTAGAAACCGTGATTGACGGTGTTACAATTGCCGGAGCTTGCCAAGGACCGAAAAATATTATGGAGTCGATGAATTCGGCATTATCGGCAGCCGCAAAATCGTATTCTATTGTAAATAAAGGTGAATTGGCATTGGAACCGATTATTGCAAAAGTTGATAAAGATACTTGTATTTGGTGCGGCAAATGTGCCGAAGCTTGTCCGTATGATGCAATAAGCATGATAAAAGAAAACGGAAAAGATATTGCCGAAATTAATGAATCGGTTTGTAAAGGTTGCGGAATGTGTCTGCCGGTTTGCGAAAGTGATTCTATTGATATGGACGGTTTTACTAACAAAGAAATTGAAAGTATGATAAACGTTCTTGCAATGTCTTAATTATTTATTTTAAATTCTGAAACATTGAATTATGAGTGAGGGAAATAAAAAAACAGTTTTAATAATGAAGGAGAAACATCAAGTTCCTCAAGATGTTAAAGATGAACTTAAGTTTTTCGTAAAAACAAAAAAAGCAATTTTGAAAGCATTAAAAGAAAAACGAATGACGGTTCCCGAATTGTCTGAAGAGCTTAATATGCCGAAAGATAAAGTTTTGTATTTTACGATGTCGTTGTTAAAATACGGTTTCGTTGCAGTTGATGAAATTGATGATATGGATGAATATTTTTATTATAAAATAAAAGATAATGGCTAAAATAAATCCCAAATTTACAGATGAACTAAAAAAATACGGTGCATTTGATTTGAATGCTTGTTATAATTGCGGTCATTGCACGGCAGTTTGTTCTTTATCAACCGAAGAGGACTCGTTTCCTCGTGAAATGGTTCGTTTTAGTGTGTTAGGTTTGGAAGAAAACCTTAAAACTTCTTTAAAACCTTGGTTGTGTTACTATTGCGGAGAATGTAGCGAGACGTGTCCGCGTCAGGCGTTTCCGGGTGAATTAATGATGACCCTGAGAAGATGGCTGACAGCAAAATACGATTGGACACATCTTTCGGGTTTATTGTATAAATCATTACCTGTAAGTATTACATTTTTTCTTTTA
>JAOZQB010000135.1 GCA_029932445.1 Bacteroidales bacterium
ACTTTATTTCTGCGTTAACCGGAGTTAAGATTACCGGTTAAAGTATTCTGATTTATAATAATTAATGTTCAAATTATCCAATCTTAAAGTATGTTTCTTTAAACGTTCTTTATAGTTTTTCCAATTTAGGTTTTCTTCTTTAGACCATGCAATTTCAGAAACACCGATCAGGCGAGGGAATACCATATATTCTAAATCGTTAGGTGTAACAATTGTTTCTGTCCATAAGGGTGCTTCAACTCCTAAGATATTGTTTCCGCTGACTCCTTCAATTAAAGAATCCGGTTTCCAATTATAGGCATCTTTAATATCGTTTAGTCCGGCCCATGTTAATCCTAATTTTGTTGAATCATTGTATTTTATGTCTAAATATATTTTATCAGAAGGCGACATAATAATCTTTGCTCCCTTTTGTGAGGCAAGTTTTACATTTTTTACTTTCCCCCAAAATTGTACGATTGCATTGCTTTCAATATCGGCATCAACTATTTCGTCCCAACCGATCGGCTCTTTACCGTATGATTTTACAATCTCTCTTGTTTTATTAATAAAATTGATATAATCATCTTTATCAGTTTTTCTTGATTCATCGCCGCCTATGTGAATATAATTACCGGTTGTCATACTCGACAGTTCTCTTATCACATCATCAACAAATTTATATGTGACATCATTTTTTATACATAACGAACTGAAACCCACCTTGATTCCGCTGTACGGTTCCCTTGCTTTGTTATCACAATTCAACTCAGGGTAGGAAGCCAAAGCGGCATTAATATGTCCGGGCATATCTATTTCAGGAATTATAGTAATGTGTTTTTTTAAGGCATACGCTTGAATTTCTAAATAATCTTTTTGAGTATAGAAACCGCCTTTTTCATTATTGACGGAAGATCTTGAACCGCTTTCAGTCAGATTCGGCCACGATTTTATTTCAATTCTCCAACCTTGGTCATCTGTTAAATGCAGATGCAATTTGTTAATTTTATAAGCAGAGATTAAATCTATAATATGCTTTACTTCATCTGCATTAAAAAAGTGACGCGCTACATCAAGCATAAAACCCCTGTACTCGTATCTCGGTGAATCTTCAATTTTTAATAAGTCAAGTCTTACTTTGTCTTTTCCGTAAGTTCCGTTTTCGAAAGAAGGAGGAAGCAATTGCCGTAAGGTTTGTACAGCATAAAATGCGCCTATATCACTTGGTGATTCAATCAATAAGCTTTCTTTATCAATAGTAATTCGATAGGATTCAATTCCGACCATAGCAGTATCAAGCGAAAAAACAATTGAATAATTTTTCGATTTGCCTGAGATTTCAATGCCTAATCCCTTAGTTAAATATTGTTTAAAAAAGCCGGCAGAATTCTTCAAAGAACGGTCAAATACCAGAGATGTCTTTTTGTTTATCTCAAAAAAACCGGCTGCTTTCATTACTTTATTCGGTATCGGAATCACATCTATAGTTGTTGGTTTATAATCTATGATTTCTTTGTTTGAACATGAAATAAGTGCAATCATTATAATGATTAAAACTTTGGTTTTAGATAATATCATATATTTTTAAATTAAGCAATATTACTATATTAAATTTATTATGCAATTCCTTGATTTTTTCTCTCAAAGTTATAAAACTGAGTCTACTCCAAAAAGTCAAAAAGTGATAATTTAGTCATCCGATGAATTTGTAATTAACTGACTATTAGGATAAATGAATATCAGCATTATGCAAAATCATTAATCGGATGACTTTTTATAGTGGACTCAAAACTCAAAAATAAGTTTTAATTCTTTTATATAATCCGATTTCGTTTTTAAATGAACGTAAATATAAATCTTCATATTTTAAACGTCTCCAAAGTCGTTCATTATAAATGTTATCCGGTGCTCTTCATTTACTGTTCAAACTTATTTTTTTAAATAATCAATGAATATCGAACTTTTGACTGCCTAAATCTAGTCAAGTATGATAATCCTAAAAATCTATTTTATAAATTTGTAAACAAAACGTTGCATTTGCCGGTTGAATTTGTCAAGACTATTTTACCCTGAATTAATTTTAAACTTATTTTTTTATTAATATATTTGATTTTTATTAGAAAATCAATGATTTTAGCTTTTAATTTGCGCTTTTAATTAAATATTTTGAATAAAAATGTCTGAAAAATCCGTTAAAAATAAAAAAATAATTCTCGGTATTATGTCAGGAACCTCGCTCGATGGTTTAGACTTTGCTTTATGTTCATTTGAAGAATCAAATAAAAATCATTCATTTAAGATATTAAAAACAGGGTTCTTTGCTTACAATGATTACAAGAAAAATCAACTTTCGGAAGCACAAAATCTTAATGCTTATGACTTTATAAAGCTTCATAAACAATACGGAACATTTATCGGGAAAAAAGCGAATGATTTTTTGCAAGATACAATAAAGCCTGATTTTATTGCATCTCACGGGCATACGATATTTCATCATCCGGAAGAAAATATAACATTTCAAATTGGTGACGGAGCATTTATTTCTGCCGAAACCGGAATTCCGGTTATTTCCGATTTCAGAAATCTTGATACGGCTTTGGGCGGACAAGGAGCACCTTTGGTTCCGATCGGGGATAAATTGTTATTTTCGGAATATGATTATTGTCTGAATTTAGGCGGTTTTGCAAATATATCATATGATGAAGAAGAAAAAAGAGTTGCTTATGATGTTTGTCCGTTTAATTTTATAATTAATTATTTTGCAAAATCAGTAGGGAAAGAATTTGATAAAGACGGTGAAATCGGAGAAAGAGGAAAAGTAAATCAACTACTTTTAAAAGAATTGAATAATATTGAATATTATAATCAAAAATTTCCGAAATCACTCGGCAGAGAATATGCCGAAGATTATTATTTACCGATATTTAATCACTATAAAATATCTGTTGAAGATATTCTAAGAACATTTTACGAACATACGGCATTTCAGCTTAACAAATGCATTGTTCAAAAAAATAAAAGAAAAATTCTTGTTACAGGCGGCGGAACACATAATCGATTTTTTATTTCTTTACTTCAAAATTTTAGTGAATGTTTATGGATTGTTCCCGATAAAGAGATAATTGATTTTAAAGAAGCAATAATTTTTGCATTTTTGGGTTTCTTAAGAAGTATCGAAAAAATTAATACACTTGGCTCTGTTACGGGTGCAAGCAGAAATTCGTCAGGCGGAAATATTTTTATTTTATAGAAATAAGATAGATAATTAGTTATTTATTAAAAATATTAACTTAAAAAATTAGTGATTTATCAATCATATTTTATTCTGTTTTAATTTTTTTTATCTTTGCTTTTATCATTTAATCCTCTCACCATGAAAAATATTAAAACCGTAATTTTCTTTCTTTCTTTTGTTTTGATTTCCGTTAATGCTTATTCTCAAAAACGAATGATTAAAAAAGCTGACGAAGCGTTTGCAATCGGCGAATATTTTTTGGCTTCTGAAACGTATGAAAAAGTGTATGAAAAACTAACATCGAAACCGGAAAAAGCAGAAGTTGCATTCAAACTGGGTGAATGCGGCAGGATTATGATGAATAACAGAAAAGCAGCCAAATGGTATCGAAAAGCGGTCAGATATAATGTGGAAAAACCTTTGGCTTGGTTATATTACGGCAATGCATTAAAATCTCTCGGAAAATATGATGAAGCAAAGATTCAATTTAAAAAATATCAAAATTTAATTCCTGCCGATGAAAGAGGAAAAATCGGAGAAAAATCCTGCGATTTTGCACTTGATTGGATAGCAAATCCGACACGCTGGTCCGTTATAAAAGTCGAAGATATTAACTCAAAATATGCTGATTTCTCACCGTCTTTCGGGAAAAGTAAAGCCGAAATTTATTTTTCTTCTACACGAGAAAGTGCGCACGGCAAAGATCCCAGCAATATTACCGGACAAAGTTACGCTGATATCTTTACGGCAAAAAAAGATCGAAAAGGAAAATGGAGTGTTCCCGTACCTGTTGAGGGCAATGTGAATACCCCGGGAAGTGAAGGAGCAGCTGTCATTTTAAATGAAGGAAGTACCATGTATTATTCTATGTGTAAGCAAACTGAAAATGCAAATATGGGCTGCAAAATTTATAAATCACGGTATAATGCAGGCGGTTGGTCTGACCCGCAAGAAGTTGAGTTAACGGGTGACAGCAGTGTAACGGTCGCACATCCGGCGGTATCAAAAGATGAATTGACCATGTATTTTGTAAGTGACAGCATTCCCGGAATGAAATGCAGAGGCGGAAAAGATATTTGGGTGGTAAAACGTTCGAGTTCGAACGGAAAATGGAACAAACCTGAAAATTTGGGTTCAAAAATTAATTCCAAAGGGAATGAAAAATTTCCGTACGTAAGTGATGACGGAACATTATATTTTGCCTCAGACGGACATCCCGGAATGGGCGGACTCGACATTTTTAAAGCCGTAAAAAACGGAACAACGTGGGAAGTTGAAAACATGAAATCGCCGATTAATTCTCCGAAAGATGATTTCGGTATTTGCTTTTATCAAAATAAGAAATTCGGTTATTTAAGTTCAGACAGAGATAAATACATAAATTTATATGAATTTTCAATGCCCGATTTAATTTTTGTAATGAAAGGGAAAGTCATAAATTCAAATTCAAATGCACCTCTTCCTGATGCAAAAGTTCATTTAACAAGTCCGAGCGGACATGAATCCGAAATTACGTCTGCATCCGACGGGACATTTCGATTTAATTTACATCCGAAAACGGATTATACCGTGATAGCTTCAAAATCAAAATATTTGAGCGCTGTTGTCGATCGCTCTACAAAAGGATTGAATAAAAGTAAAACCTTTGACATTATTTTAGATTTGGCTCCGATAAAAAACACCTTTGAATTACCTAATATAGAATACGATGTTGCAAAAACGACTTTACGTCCCGAATCTATGGTTTCTTTGGATAAATTAGTGAAAATTCTAACTGTTAATTCTCATATCACTATTGAACTGTCGGCAAACACCGATTATCGAGGCGGTGATGAGTATAATCAGAAACTTTCCGAAGGACGGGCTCAATCCGTAATGAATTATTTGATTTCGAAAGGGATAAAAGCTGATCGACTAACATCAGTGGGTAATGGTGAGAAAAATCCGAAAATGATTAGTGCAAAAACTAAAAACGGAAGGAAAATATTATCAAAATATAAATTTTTGAAAAACGGTGATAAGCTTACCGAAACTTTTATCAATAAACTTGAAACCGATGAGCAAAAAGAAATTTGCCATCAGCTGAATCGTCGAACCGAGTTCCGTGTTTTACGTGATGATTACGGTATTAATGCCGTAAAATTCGGCAGCGGGAAATGAATTTAATCATCATTAGGCTTTATAATAATGCCTTTGCTTCTTTTACTGTCAATTTTAATTAAAAGTTCGCTGTTAAAACGAATGTGTTTTACAAAATGATCTTCATAAACAGCTTCAGCTTCAGATAAAAAATCTAAATCCCAAAAGCCGTCTTTTTTAAACGGATTTATGGTGAAATATCCGACTTTAAAAGAGGTGAGATTTTGAAAAAAGTGAGTGCCTTGGCTTGGCTCAATCTGATAATTTTCCAGTCCTGATTCCACAATTAACCGGGCAGCAGAAATTTGTGACCACACAACAGGTATGCCCAACCACGGATCGCTTGAACCCCATCTGCCGGGACCGATTAAAATGTAATTCTTATCTTCTTCAACCATTTGATTATTCAATCGTTCAATAATTTCAACACATGTTTGATTATTCAGCGAATCAAATTTGTCGGGTTTAACATATATTACATCGTATATATTTTTTATAACGCCGTGTCCCAGAACTTTTTCGGAATATAGAATTGAATTCGAAATGTCGCTATCCGAAAACTCAATTTCATCTTCGATAATATTTTCAACGATGGGACGTATTTGCAAAAGGTTAAAAAATTTATACGGGCTGTTCTCAGGATTCAGGTTGACGGCAAATTCAATTTCCACCGGATTATTCATGGCATTTTCACAAATTCTCATTACATCTTTAACAATATCAGCCAAAGGGAATGAATTGTGTTTAAGTACATTAGCGAAAGTAATAATGCGTTTCCCTTCATAAATCTTCCCTTCTTTTAATACATTATCATGAAAATCATACACTGAAGAAATATCATAAATTGATTCATCTTTTTCTGCTTGCTTAATGCGGTATGATTTGTAATTTATGCTGTCATCCGTTGATGCTTTAAAACTTTCGGGATATAAATCAAGTGCAAAAAATGTTTTTTGTGTTTCTCGTAAAGCCATATCCGGAGAAGACAGTTGAAGAATTTTTTTCGGATGATTCGGTGAAAATCTTAATGTTCGTTTTCCTTCAACAATATGTTTTCCGAGTCCCAAAGCTACATTTACGATTCCGCCTTCCGGTTTTTCATCTTCAATGGGATAAAAATTAACGGAACGTATAACACCGGAAAAAGTGGGATAAAACCGATTTTCGTATGTTGTTCCGCAAACTTCCTGTAAAACAATACCCATTTTTTCTTCATCTATTAAATTTTTGGTAGCCTTCATGTATGCTTTTGTTTCTTTATAAAATACGGAAGCATAAACGGATTTTATTGCGATAAGAAGTTGATTTAAATTTGTTTCGGAATCGGCAGAATTAGCTATCATATAGGTTGAATATACTCCTGCAAACGGCTGATAATGTGAGTCTTCAAGAACGCCGGATGAGCGAACGGCAAGGGGTTGTTTTATCACTTGTAAAAGCATTTTTAAATTATCCTGCGTTTCTTGCCTTATTTTTGAAACAACAAATCTTTCTAAAATCTCTTGATTGCTTTTATTTGTCAAAGCAAAGGGATACAAATTATTATCTTCCATAAAATTGTCGAATATTTCAGTGGAAAGAACAACTGTTTTAGGAATTTTTACAATGGTATTCGGAAATTTATCAAGCTCGGGATATTTTTTTATTAATGAATCCAAAAATGCTAAACCTCTTGCTTTTCCCCCTAGCGAACCTTGTCCCATTCGTGAGAAAATTATTGAATCATCAAAATGATACTTGTCAAATTCTGCAATAACACCTCTTGACTGTGATTTTCGAAAGTTGGCAATATTATTATAAATAAATTGTCTTATTTCAGTTATACCACCGCTGAAATCTTGCTCTCTAAGTCCGACAAAGAAGTCGGCAAGCGGAAATAATGCTCTGGCATAAAGCCATTTAGAGATATGATTTCTGGATATATGGTATCTGAAACTTTCCTCAGAAATTTCTTTAATACTGTCATGAACTTCTTTTAAATTAATTGCTTTTCTGATGACTTCTTTTGTCGTAGGATTGATAAATTGAAAAGCCCCGAATGCAAAATACAGATTCATGAAATTTTTTAATTCCAGAGCTAAATTTTCCGAATATTTGTGAATAAATCCAACTTTTAATTCTTTCGCTCTTTTTTTATTTTCGATATTTGACGATTGTAATAATAAGGGTAAGAACCGATTGTCTTTTTTAATTTTTGATAAAAATCGAATCCCGGCATCCGGATCCGTTTTTCCGTGTCTCGGAAATTTCGTATCAGAAATAATTCCGAGTAAATTATTTTTATATTTATTATAAATTTCAGTTGCTTCTTCATAATTTTTTGCCATCATTATTTTTGGTCTTCCTCGCATTCTCCTCATTTGTTGATGTTCATTCAATCCTTCTTTCATAAATTTTTTAGATTGTACCAACAAAATCTTGTACATATTAGTTAAATATCCTGAATAATATCGAATAGAATCTTCAACAAGGAGTATTACTTGTACGCCCGCTTTGATATCCCTTTCAACATTCATTTTATCTTCAAGTAATTTGATGATTGCAAGCAATATATCCGCACTTCCCAACCAACTGAAAACATAGTCAATTCCGCTTAAATCTTCGTGGCTTA
>JAOZQB010000136.1:0-2144 GCA_029932445.1 Bacteroidales bacterium
GCAGGATTTGACGCCTTGATTCAGGCAAAGAAAAAACGTATGAATAATTCGGGTTTAATCCTTCTTATAATAGAATAAAAAAAACCTCAATAAAAATTGAGGTTTTTTTATTATTAATTCTTAATTCTGTCTAAAATTCCCAGAGGTCATGTTCAAAGCTAAAGATTTCATCTTTAATTCTTTCTGATTCAAGAAGGACATCTAAACCAGTTGCATAATCTTGAATTAAACGATTATCATAAACATTTGATTCTTTAAATATATAACCTTCAAACATTCGTTTTATAAAATAATCATCAAATGTCATTTCTTGTGATTGATTTTTCGGATTATAGATTGCCTGACTTGCAAAGATATTACGTGCTTCAGGAAAAAATACCCAAAAAAGTTTTTTAACACGTGCTTCTTCATGATCTAAATCGTCATCACGATAATATACACGAATAGGGCATAAACCAATAATTCTGGCTTCCATTATCGAACGTTGTTTATCAAAAATCCATCGTTCTTTTATCAACAATTCTTTAACTTCACTAATATCTGCCGGCTTTTTGGTAATCAAAGGTATTGTTTCTCCGGTTTCGGGATCAATATCATAAGTTGTATCAACTCCTGCACCAAAACGTTCATCAATTTCATTTAATGTGAATTGTGTTAAAAACTCATCGCTTGCAAAAGGCGTTAAACTTTTATTTTTTATTCCCCACATCATTAATTGAATAAGACTTTTTCGGCCTTCCATTTCTACCGTCGGATAGTATAAGGAAAGATTTCTTTTCTCCGTTAAGTTAACTCTTCTGGTCAGAACTTTTGACCACATAACATCCGCTTCTCTGATGTATTGAAACGGAATCGGTTTTCTCTTAGCCGTAAGGTGTTTCGTGTATACACCGTCAACACCTTGAGCGTCTGTTGTTGTAAAAACGCCGGAAATAAGAAATAATCCGATGAATAAAAACAATAACTTTTTCATATCAATTAAATTTATGAGAGAAATAAATCCCTGATGATTATTCTGTTCTTATACAAATAACGTATAAGTATTTGATTTATTTTAAATATTATCTTAGTTTTAAAACCAAATCATTAATTTTTCTTGTTCTTTTGTCAGGTCCTACTGCTTTTACAGCTTCAATAATAACCCGTGACTTACTTCTGGCTTTTCTGATAATAGATTTTTGTTGAGGTGTAAATTTTCGTCCGTTTGATTTAGCACTTTCATCAAAACCGCCGATATTACATGTAACAATAAATTGGGTTATTCTGTATCTCAATTCGAAATCAAAATTCTCCATTGTTGCATTAATCCCGCTTAAAGCAAGTAAAGTAGATTTCGGGCAAAGACCGCCTTTATAATAAGAAGTTCCTTTTGCACCGAGTGTCGTAATCGGATCGGGTAAAGTTTTTACACGAAATTCTTTAGAACCTAAAGATCTTCCGTTAGCCGAAACCGTAACTCTTGTTTTTCCGGGTTTTTTAACTCGAACAATGTAGTGTGAATTCCCTTTCGATATCATAGAACCGCCTGCGACACCGGCATGAATTTGATCGGCTGGTGTACCGGCAGCCGTAACCGTAACCGGATTATCAACACCGATATAAAATACATTCATCTTATCCGGTGATACACTCACACTCGGAACAGCAACTTGATAAGGATAATTAAACGGAAAAGAATCTAAATCCATCGTTCCGGGTTTATTTACAAATATCTGACCTTTTAAATTATAAACACCGGGAGATCTTGTTTTAATTGAAAATATTCCTCTGTTTTGAGTATCAAAAGTATCGATAATTGTTCCGTTATCTAATTTAATAGTTGGTTTTTGAGTTGTATCAGAAGCACCTACAAATATTTTAGCTGAAAAATTTTCTCCGGATAAGACATAGCCTTTATCAGTCATTACAAGAGCATTCAGATTTGTAAATTTGTATGATTTTGCATCTACTTGTGCCAATAAAGTATTAATGGCATCGGACTCTGCATTTAATATATCCGTTTTAAATTTAGTCAGCATGGTAATCGATGCCACTAAAGGAAGTTGATCGAAATTTGCCATTTGCCATGATTTTTTCTCGCCGCCTTCGCCTTTAATATCAGCTGTACTCAAATTTGACTTGATGGTTTTGACCAAATTTTTAGC
>JAOZQB010000136.1:2244-7927 GCA_029932445.1 Bacteroidales bacterium
CTTTAATATCAGCTGTACTCAAATTTGACTTGATGGTTTTGACCAAATTTTTAGCTGTAGGAACATCCGAAAAGACTGTTTCAATGGCTTTCACATAAACATCAATTTTTTCTTTAAGTACAGTTGCTTTATTTTTGCCTTTCCCTTCCATCATTATTCGGGTAGGTGTTTCTTTATCTTTTTTGTTTTTTATAACACCGCTGCCTTCTTTTAAAAAGGCTTCGTAATCTTCATCATCCGCCAAAAGCATATCCTTTTGAATCGCCGTAATTTCAGTAGTTAATTCTTTACTTAATACTTTTATTTTATCCGCTTTTATTTTCCAAGGCTCGACCTTTTTTGGATTTGCTTTATATTTATTATCAAAATCACCGTATACTTGTTCATTTTTGACAGTAATCCCGCTTTCTGTTTTATGTAAACTATCATTTACCAAGACAAAAGCATTTAATATCTCTGCTGACACATTCATTGCAAGCAATGCCGTCAAAATAAGATACATCATGTTAATCATCTTCTGCCTCGGAGATAATTGTCCGTGTCCGCTCATAATCTGTATGTTTTAAAATTAAACAATAAATTAAATTTCCAATAATAATAAATAATGAAATTAATCCATATTTATATTCATGGCACTCAGCATATTTCCGTATACAGTATTAAGAGCTTCCAATTTTTGTCCTAATTTCGTAATTTCTGTATTGTACTTTTTAGAATTTTCTACAGAACCTTGAAGGTCGGTCATCATTTGTTCTAAATCAGTTTCATTTAATTGCAATTCAAATATGGCATTTAAAGCAGATAAATTTTTATTTAAACTGCTGATATGCGTGTTATATTCTGAATTTCCTTCTTTCAATGATGAAAAGTCCAATTCCATTGAATTTGTCAATCGTTGATAGGCATCAGCAAATTCTTCTCCGCCTTTTGAAACTTTTTGAGATACTCCGTTAAAAGCATCCGACAAACCTTCCGTAGAATAATTAACGGATTCTGCAGATTTGCTGTAAGTATCAGCTAAATTAGAAACGGCAGATGCTGCATTTTTCATATTATCCGTAAATTCGTTTGTTGCAACTCCGGCATCTGCAACTTCAGCCATTTGTGCAACTTGGGTATTTAATTTATCAATTCCCGTACCGAATTTTTCGAATAAATTTGTATCGCCGGCTTGTTCAATCATATTATTGAATTTAGTCATGGCATCCGTTGTAGAAGGCAGTGTTTCCTTCTCTCCCATTACATCAATAGTACCGTCTAAACCTGCTAATTGAGGATAAACTAATGTCCAATCCAATTCTTCATGCAAGGGTTCAAATGCCGAGAAAAAGAAAATAATTGCTTCCGTTACCAAACCAATGGTAAGCATTTGATTTGCAAAGGGCCAGTGCGTTAATTTAAACAAAGCACCGATTAATACAACTGATGCACCCCATCCGTATAAGTACTTCATAAGCACTTTAAACTTGTGACTTTCTGTGAAATTAGCCATAATATAAAATTTTAGAATTAATAATTGGTTTTAAAAATTTCGGTTAAAGTTAAAAATTATTAAATTTAAAACAAAATTTATTACATGATAATAGTATTTTTATTTCTTAAGTATTGTTTTTAACTTATAAGGTATTCATGTTTAAATCATGAATACCTTATAAAACACTATATCAAAATTTAATAAAATACATTTTTAAAAATTATTTGCATCCCATGCAAATTCGTCATTTCCCATATAAGAACGGACACATCTGAAGCCGATATATGATTTTGCCGAATCTTGATATTCATAATCACGTGCACCTACTTGTAAATAATAAGCTACATCTTTCCATGAACCGCCTCTGATAACTTTACGTTTTAATGCCGGAGGATCTTCTGCTCTGGCATTGTATCTGTAATCAGGATTTAAATCGTGTGTATAACTGTAAGCGGATTCATCATATGCATTACTTGTCCATTCGGAAACATTTCCGGCCATATCATATAAGTGATATTCGTTCGGGGCAAATTTTTTCACGGCTAAAGTTCTGTTCGCACCGTCATCTCCGTATCGTCCTCTTAAGGGTTTAAAATTAGCAATGAAACATCCGTGAACGTTACGAGTATAAATACCGCCCCAAGGATACATGGATAAATCCAGACCGCCTCTGGCTGCATATTCCCATTCTGCTTCCGAAGGTAATCGATAATCTTGAAAAACCGGTTCTCCTTGAGATTGTTGATAATTTCGCATTAAATCCGTGCGCCAAATTGCAAAAGCATTTGCTTGATTCCAATTAACACCCACAACAGGATAATTATTATAAGCAGCATGCCAAAAATATCTCCTTGCAAAAGGTTCATTATAAGAATAGGTATAATCTCTCATCCAAACTAAAGTATCCGGATAAACATTAATTTTTCCGTGCATAATAAATGCTGAACGATCTTTAACAGGAATTGTTTCTCCCTTGCTGTTTACAACCGTTCCTTTATATTCACCTCCTGTAAAATCTTCATTATAATAATATTGGTTACTTCTTTTTGCAGCTTGTTTTAAATCAATCCATTCATAACTGAAAATAAGTTTTCTGGAATCAATTTCTTTTTGTTTATAAAATCTTTCATGCATCGGAAGATATAGTTCGCTTAAAGCGGTTTGAAAATCTTCATCCGGCCTGTTCCAATCCAAATCAATATCCCAATTTAAAAGACATGTTTCCGGATCATCATGATCGTAATCCGGATTTGTTGCAGCCATTTTTTCTTCATCTATTTCTTTTTTGAATTCTTCAAAATCTGCAGCAACTAATAATCTTTTTGCAATTGAATCTCTTACCCAATAAACAAATTGTTTATATTCACTGTTGGTAATTTCAGTTTCATCCATCCAAAAAGGATCTATCGAAACTGTTTTTGCTTGTTGTGTATTTGCAAAGCTAATATCTTGGTCATTTAAGCCCATATTAAAACTTCCTTGCGGAACAAAAATCATCCCGTAGGGATTTGGCTCGAACCAATCTCCGGCGTCACCGACACCGACTAACTCACCTTGCGAACCTTTATCTCCGCAACTTCCCAAAACCAATGCTGATAAAATAAATGATAAAAAAATCAATTTTTTCATGATACCTGTGTTATTTTAATTAAGTATTTTTATTCTATAAATAAAGTATGCTTTTGTATTTATAATTTGTATTTGCTCCCCAAAAGTCGAAACAATATCCGACAAAAACCTCATGACTTCCTTTACTCACCGAAAACATTCTTGTTAACGGTACTTCATAGGCATATCCGACTTTTAAACCGTTGGGCAAATGTACGCCCACCATCGGGATAAACGATTCTCTGTTTCTGTATGAAACGCCGACAGAGAATTTTTTATTGTATAATGCCGTCAGATTTACACTGCTCTGCATTTTTGTTCCGTCAAACTTTACAAAAACAGACGGTTGTAATTCAATCGGGCTGTTCATTAACCTGAAATTATAACCGGCTGTTGCGAAATAATGAGGACGCAAAAATGATGCCGTGTCTGTTTTCAAATAATTAACATTCGGCCGATTAATATGCGAAACCGATGCTCCCGCATAAAACCGTTTTCCGACTTTATAAAAAACGCCGAAACCTATATCAAGAACTATTTTTCTTACCTGCCCCTGTGTTAAAAACGGATCTGCTTCAGTTTCAGGCGGCTTCCATTCACCATTTAAATCTTTATTAATCATTCCGACTTCCGCACCAATCCCTAATGTTCCGAGACCGATTTTTTTATGAAACGAGAATGCTGCTTTGGCCTGAAAATTCTTTTCAAATTCAAATCTGTCGTCAACAATTGAGAGACCTATTCCTCCTTTATAACCGAATAACTTTATTCCGGAATGAATTCCTGCTAAAGTTGTTACCGGTGCTCCTTCAAATCCGACCCATTGCTGTCTGCTTATGGCAGAAGCACAAATCCCTTCTGTCATTCCCGCAAATGCCGGATTTGTAAACAACAAATTATCAGCATTTTGAGCAAACTGCGGGTCTTGCTGAGAAAATATTTCTATCGATAATAAAGAAAACAATATGTATAGAGATATTTTCCTCATGTAAATACAAATTAAATAATTTTTTTTGTAATAAACTCAAAATTTTGATTAAAATTATGTAAAGTGAAAATAATTTTTCCTTTATAAAATTAAATTTATCTGTATATTAGTGCATTATAATAAAATATAAAGTTACGATAATTAATTTAATTTTTGAAAAAATTTCCACCAACGTTCAGGAATTTCATTATTTCCGGCTTTAATATAATCGTCTTTTGTGCAAGAAAGCAAATAAACTTTCTCTTTACTTTTTATATGATAAGGGACTTCAACCCACCATCGATTTGTTTTCGGACTTTTATAAAACACCAGTTTATCAGAGACGTTTTCAACATTTACAAAATACTGTTTATATTTTTTAATAATCGTTTCATCAAGTTCATTTTTCCTTTTATAAAAAGATTCAATAAAATGCCAAATAATTTGAGCACCCAATGCGGATGTTTGATTTCTGTTATCGAATTCGGGGTTAATTTCAAACAATCCGAAAGCCGAAACTTGATCGCTTAATCCGGCATATTTTGCCATTTGACACATCTCTTCTCCGTAGAATCCGTGAACTGAAGGATTAATATACCCCGGAGCATCCGTCATTTTAATACTTCCTGCATTTACGGCAACAAAATCCGCATCTCTTATAAACGGTTCGTTCCCGAATAAATCAGTTCTTGCAATTCCCAGTCTGACAGCTTCATACTCCGTTTTTATCAAATTTATTTCTTCGGGTGAATTATAATATGTTTGAAAACCGATGTTGGTATATGAGAAGATTTTTTTATTTTTATTTAAAATATGTGACAAATAATTTTCGGGACTGATTAAATCAGGATTTGTACTTAAATTAAAAACGGAATCAATAACACACAAATTAAATCGTTTTTTTCCTTTTTCGTAAGCATTACAAATTGCTGCGGTTAAATCTTTGCTTCCGCCCAGAATGATAACAGCAGTTTCATTTTTAAAGCATTCATAAACAACTTCTGCTAAAGCAAAATAGGTATCATTAATATTTTTACCTTGTTTTAAATTCCCGAAATCGACAATATTAACTTTTGAAGGGGTGTATAATTTATATAATTCTTTTCGAATTTCATCGGGAGCATGCGAGCATCCTTTATTTTCCGAGTTTCTGTCCTCCGGCACACCGATTATTGCAATTTCTGCCGAATCAAAAAACGTTGTATCGGAATACTCATTAAAAAATACAATTTGAGAATATAATAAATCATCTTTATTATGTACCAACGGTAATTTTATACTATTTTTATCAAAAGGAGTAAAATAATCTTTTATATCAAGTCCCGACATTTATTTTTTTGGTTTACGAGTTGGTTTCTTTTTTTTAGTTTTATCTTTTGTTCCGAATTCTTTTTCTATAATTTTAAGACATTCTTCGTAAGTTAAATTTTCCGGTTTAATTTTAGGAGATAATCGAATGTATTTTTTATTTGTAAAAATACACGGTTTCCCCCACCTGTCTTTTATAACTTTAATCGTATCATCATCTTCGAATTCCTTAATCAAACGTTTTTTATCTTTATCCCGTTTTTCAAGAATCAGTTCTTCGGCACGTTCGATTGTAATTGTCAGAGGATCATCCGTTTTCTTTAACG
>JAOZQB010000137.1 GCA_029932445.1 Bacteroidales bacterium
AGCTTGTCTATAAAGTATGGCTTTTATAAATTCAGAGATATTTTTATGTAATTTTAGCTTAAAAATATTAGACATTAGATTTGAGATATGAGAAAATCATCTTCGATAATTCATTAAATATAAGCGAAATAAAATCTCAATACTCATATCTCTAATCTCATATCAAAAATATTAACAAAAAGAAAGTCATATAAAAATAACAACGTTTTAGACTTTATAGACAGACACTAATTAAAGTGAATTTAAATTTTTTATTTTTTATTAGGATTTGGTTTGTTTTTTTCGGCTACCTTAACAATGCCTTTAATCATTACAACAATTTGAGATTTTCCGGGTTTTCCGGCAACTTCGGGAATATTTGTCGTAATCGTAATTGATTTATGTTGTTGTCCGTGTTTTCCTCTGGAATTAAAAACAGCTTTAATACTGCCTTCTTCACCGGGTTTGATTGTTTTACTGCCTACAGAAGCAGCCGTACATCCGCAACTTGATTTCATTTTACGGATGATTAAATCATTTTTTCCCGTATTTTTAAATTTAAACACGTGTTCAATGACATCATTTTGATTAATAGTTCCGAAATCATAAGTTTTATCTGAAATTAAAGTGAAAACCGGCGGATTATTTATCATTTCTTGTGTATAATGTTCTTTAATTACCGTACTTATATTTATTCGATTATTATAATCAACTTTATCATTAAAACTTAAATACAGTCGATCGTAAACATAACCCCAATCATTTTTCTCTGCTGCATTATAATTAATTGTTATTACACCTTTTTCATTTGGTTTTAATGTTTCGGGCAGGCAAGTAACTTTTAAATATCTCGGCATATTTCTGTTTTTATTAAACGAAATTTTTACCGGTTCTTGGCTTGTATTAATAATTTCAATTTTTCCGGTTTTTGTTTCATTTTTATAAATTTCAGGGAAATGAATATTTCTTTTTTTCATTCGAATAGGGCCTAATTGAAATTTATATTCATCCGCAAGTTGAGAAACTTTAGGTGTCACCTCTCCGTTAATTTGCAGAACAATAGGGCTGTTTTCCGCGTTTGATTTTACGGTAACGGTTTTATGAAATTTCCCCGGTCTGTGAATCGGGTCAAAAACAGTTTTTACATATCCCGTACCGCCCGGAGGAACAGGTTCTTTGCTCCACATTGGTGTAGTGCATCCGCAGGAGGAATTTACACCGTTAATAGCAATCGGTTCAGAACCCATATTTTTAAATGTAAAAGTAAACTCAACTTTTCCGCCGGTTTCTTTTATATGACCAAAATTATGAACGGTGTTTTGAAAAACCATTTTTGGTGAAACAGTTTGTGCATTTATTCCGAAATATGAAATTCCGATCAGAATAATTGCCGTAAGAATATGTTTTGTTTTCATAATATTATGATTTAATAAGTATTATTTTGATTAACGAATACAAAAGTATATTATTTTAAATTCCGAAAGATGTTTTTGGAACTATTTTTAAAAAAATCAGATTTTATTTCTCAAAATTATTCGAATAACAATCGGAATTCCTAAAATTGCCGTAACGGAATTAATCGGCAAAGTTCCTTGATATCCGGGCAGTTGAGCTATGATGTCACTAATTAATATTAATGCGGCACCGATACCTGCAGAAGCAGGAATTAATATTTTATGATTTGCCGTTTTAAAAATCATTCGAGCCAAATGTGGGACAATTATTCCGACAAATCCGATCGGTCCGCAAAAAGCCGTTACGGCTCCGGCCAGAATACCTGTGCTTGTAAAAATAATTATTCCGGAAATCCGTAAGTTTAAGCCGGAAGTTTTTGCATAATTTTCACCGAGTAAAAGGACATTTAAAAATCGGATTGAAAATATACTGATCAGCAGACCCATGCCTGTGAAAAGTAATAATATTTTTAATTGTTCGGATGTTACTCCGGTTAAACTGCCCATTGTCCAGACGATAAAAGTTTTTACTTCAGTTTGAGAACCGAAATATTGCAACAGACTTACAAAAGCACTGATTGCACTACCGATTAAAATACCGATAATAAGAATAGTCATTACATCTTTAACTTTTATTGAAACAGCAAAAATAATGAGTAAAACAGCAACCGATCCCATTCCGGCAGAAATAACGGTAAGCCAAGAAATGTTAATAAATTGATTGAAAAATAAGGGTAGAGGAGACATCAGCAAAAGTGCAACGCCCAGACTTGCGCCGGAACTAATCCCTAAAATATATGGACCGGCAAGCGGATTTTTGAAAAATGTTTGCATTTGTAATCCTGCAACGGATAATGCAGCGCCTGCCGTAATTGCAGTTAAGGTTTTTGGAATTCGAAATTCTGTTATAATAATATAATATTTTTCTTCAATCTTTACACCTGAGAAGAAATGAATTATTTCCTTGTAAGGAATTGACACCGAACCGAAAGCAATATCAACGAAAGCTAAAAGAATGAGTAATATAACTAACAGTACCCATAATAATTTGTGATGCATTTTTAAAACTTTAGGGTACAGAAACAAAGAGAAACTTGGTAAATAAAAAATAACATGCAATAAATACAAATGCTAAAAAAATCCAATAACCGGGCTTAATCCCGACGCTTTGCTTTTTTTTGTCGTATTTATTACTTCTGCCTTCTGTTTTGTTGTGTTTTTCGTAATTTTTTAAAAAATCTTCATCACTCAAATTATCAGTGCTTTCACTTATTAATTGGTCTTCTTTCATTTTGATGATTCGTTTATTTTAATTTTTTGTATAGCTTCTTGATAATATTCATTATCAGTATTTGCATTTTTAATAAAATCTTTAAAGTTTAATATTGCATCTTTCTTATTGTTTAATTTTTCATGGCATAAACCTATATACCAGAGTGCATTATAATATTCAGGTTTAATCTCATAAGCTTTTTTATAATCTTTGATTGCCTTTTCATATTCTTTTAATTCAAAATAACAATCAGCACGATTCCAAATCGGATATGTGTTTTTAATATCTAATTTTATGGATTTAGTATAATATGAAATCGCAGATTGATACTTGCCTTCTGTTTGATATATATAACCTTTATTATTATAAGCGAGTGAATAATCCGGATAATCTTCTATTGTTTTAGTGTACCAAAAGAGTGCCGAATCTTTATTCCCTGATTTATTATAAGCCAAACCCAAATTTAGTTCAGTGTATTTATCTTTAGGTAAAATCTCTAATACCTTTTTATAATATTTTATTGATTTTGAGTAATTTTGAATACTGTATGCAAGATTTGCAGCTTCAAACCAAGATTCAGAATCCGTTGAATCATATTCTACGGCAGTTTCAGCTGATTGCAAGGCAACTTCTATTTTCCCTTGAGCTTCATAACATAATGATAAATAATAGTATGCTTGAGATTCTTCGGGTATTAATTCCGTACAAAAAAATAAATCATTTATTGCCTCCTGATAATTATTTTGATAATATTCTGTAATTCCTTTTTGAAGCCAAGCATCCGAATTTTCTGAATTTAAATTAGTTGCTGTATTAAAATAAACCAAAGCATTCTTGTAATCCTGTTTTTGAAAATATGTGTATCCGACATAGTAATTATTTTCGTCGGTATTTTCTTCTTTTAAAGCATTTTTGAAATTTATCATTGCTTTGTCATATTCAGAATTATCCAAATTTTCTAAGCCTTTTTCAAAATCACTGTTCTTTTTTAAACTTTTTAAGGAGTCAAGATTGTTGAAAATTTTCTCAAAATCAAGAGGGTTTTGGTAACCGTTTTTTGTACCCGTAACATAAAATGCTGTCAGATAAGCCAGAAAAACAGTTATTAGCAGTAAAAGTATTTTTTTCACTTTTCAAAATTTATTTATTACGGAATAAACAAATTTATAAAAAAAATAATTAGTCGGAGCTGTTTGGCTTTCTTTTTTTATTATTTGAATTCACAAGCCACACTCCGAAAAAGATAATACCCATAAATACAAATTGAAGTAAAGTTACTTTTTCGCCGTCAAATAAGCCCCAAAATATTGCAAAAACGGGAATAATGTAGGTTATTAATGATGCAAATACAACACCGACAAAATCCGTGAGATGATAAAAGAGAGTAACAGCGATTGCAGAACCGCCAATTGCTAAAAGAGCAATATAAATCAGACTTTGTAAAGCATCAGGATTAGAAAAAACGGGTGTAAAATCCGTAAAAAATAATGAAATCCCTGCAAAAGGACCGATGATTGCAAAAGAAAAGACGGTTATTGTAATACCGTCTAAATCAGGTAGTTTGTATTTGATTTCATTTAAACTGACCGCATAAAAAAGAATTGCTAAGATGATATATAAAGAATAAAGATTATTTTCACCGCTAAAATCAAGACTGTCACCCAAAACCAATCCTAAAGCTCCGATAAGACCTATCAAAGTACCGAAAATTTTATTCCGTTCTGTTTTTAAACCGTAAAAAATACTTCCGATTATAAGTGCAATTATCGGAAACAGTGTATTTAACATTGCCGCTAATGAACTGCTGACTTGCGTTTGTGCTTTTGCAAATAATAATGCCGGGAATAAGTTCCCGATAAAACCGATAATTAATAAAGATTTCAGGTCTTTTTTCTTAAACTTTTTTAACCGTTTAAATAAAAAAGGAATTAGAAATAATGAAGCAAAAAAAATTCTTAAAGTTCCGACCTGTATCGGGCTGAATGATTCCAACCCTTTTTTCATTAAAATAAATGATGCTCCCCAGATGAATGATACAAAAATCAGCATAATCCATTGAGAAGAGCGATTGTTCAGATTAATAAATTTCATTTGCAGAGACTGTAATAAGATTTGCGAAGTTAAAATAAATCTTCAGAGTTTAAAAAAGACCTTAACAAATTTCGCTAAGGTCTTTTTTAAAGATTATAGATTATTTCTTTTCTTCATTTTCAGCTTTTTTCTTCATGTATTCTTCCTGAACTGATTTCGGTAATGGTTCGTATCGGTAAAATTCCATGGAATAGTTAGCTCTTCCGCTGGTTACGTTTCTCAATGTTGTAGCGTATCCGAACATTTCCATCAAAGGAACATAACCGCTGAGTTTTTGAGAACCTTTTCTGAAACGTCGCATAACGTCAATTTTCCCTCTGCGTTTATTCATATCGCCTACAACATTTCCGATATAATCATCCGGAGTTGTGATTTCAATTTTCATAATCGGTTCCAGTAAAATCGGTTTTGCTTTTGCAAATGCTTGTTTGAATAATACGGAAGCACAAGTTTGGAATGCTCTGTCAGATGAATCAACAGCATGATGAGCACCGTCCAAAAGAACACTCTTAATGTCAACAATCGGAAAGCCTGCAAGAATGCCTCGTTCCATAGTTTTTTGCAGACCTTTGCTGACAGAGGGAATAAATTCACGAGGAATTACCCCGCCTTTAATTTGATCAACAAATTCATATCCGTTTCCTGTATTCGGTTCAAATCGAATAACCGCTTCTGCAAATTCACCTTTACCGCCGGATTGTTTTGAGTGACGATATTTATATTCGATTTCTCTTGATATTGTTTCTCTTAATGCTACCGCAGGTTTTCCGACTTCAACTTCAACTTTAAATTCATCTTTAAGTCTGTCGACAATAATTTCGAGGTGTAATTCACCCATTCCCGAAATAATTGTTTCATCTGTTTCATCATCATATTTAGCATTAAATGAAGGATCTTCATTAGTTAATTTTGCCAGAGCTTCACCAAGTTTTTTACGATCATTTTTGTTTGCAGCATTAATTTTTAATTCGATAACAGAAGGCGGTATGTGAATGGATTCAAGCAATATCGGATTATCAACAGCACATAAAGTATCACCGGTTTTCGTTGTTTTCATGCCGATTAAAGCAACAATTTCTCCTGCTCCGGCAGAACTTATTTCTTCTCTGTCTTTGGCTCTGATTTTATAGATTCTTCCGACACGCTCTTTTTTTCCTTTTGAGGTATTAATAATCGGCATACCGCTTTTTATTTCACCTGAAAAAATTCTTACAAAAGTTTGTTGTCCCACATAAGGATCATTAATTAATTTAAAAGCCAATGCCGAAAACGGTTCGTTTGTTGAAGGATTTCTGGTATGTGTTTTTTCATCATTATCAAGATCCGTTCCGATAACTGCACCAACATCAATAGGAGAGGGCATGAAATCAATAACGGCATCCAATAATAATTCGACTCCTTTATTTTTATATGCCGAACCGGTAAAAACAGGTGTAATTAATAATTTTAATGTTGCTTCACGAGCTGCTTTTTTTAATAATTCATAAGGGATTTCTTTTTCATCAAAATAGAGTTCCATTATTTCATCATTAAAATCGGCTAATTTTTCAATCAGTTCATTTCTGTATTTTTCTGCTTCTTTTTTAAATTCTCCGGGAATCTCAATTTCTTTTCTTTCGTCTTCTCCGAAAATATATGCTTTGTTTTTAAGAATATCAATTAAACCGTTAAAGTCTTCTTCAGATCCCATAGGAATTTGAAAGGGTACGGCATTGGCATCAAGATATTCGTTCATTTGAGAAACGGCACCGTGAAAATCAGCTCCTGTTCTGTCCATTTTATTTACAAAAGCAATTCTGGGAACTCGATATCTGTCAGCTTGATTCCAAACGGTTTCACTTTGCGGTTCAACACCTGCAACAGCACAGAATAATGCTACCATTCCGTCAATTACACGTAAAGAACGTTCAACTTCAATTGTAAAGTCAACGTGACCGGGAGTATCAATAATATTAATTTGCGAATCTTGCCAATTACAAGAAATTGCTGCAGAAGCAATTGTAATTCCGCGTTCTTGTTCTTGTTTCATAAAGTCCATGGTGGCTTCTCCGTCGTGAACCTCACCGACTTTTCTTGTTACGCCCGTATAAAAAAGAATACGTTCTGTTACTGTTGTTTTTCCTGCATCAATATGTGCAGCAATACCGATGTTTCTTAATTGTTGAAGTTTCATTATAATTTGTAAGAATTATTTTATTTAATATATTTAGTATGTTTTATAACACTCAGATTATAAAAAGTCTGCAAAGGAAAGACTTTTTTTTAAATATTTATCTTATGATATGATTTTTTTAATAATTTATTACACATTATAAATTTTATAATTTTAAATATTTGTATTAAATAAAAATATGATGAAATGAATTAACGTAAAAAATTTTATTGAATTAAATTTTATCTTTATATTGTGCAACTAATTAATAAATTCCAAATCAATATGTTGTCTTCAATCATTGCTGATTTTAATGAATAAGTTGTCTCATAAATATCATGAAATTAATAGTTTAAAAAATAAATTTATTGATTCTGCTCTATTAGTAGGAACGGTTTTAGGTTTTGCATCATTAATTCCCGGCCTTATTAATGCATATTCAAAAAGTGTAATCGAATTCCATACTATAAGTGACTTTATTACCTTATTATTGTTTTTATCAATTTATTTTTTCAGAAAGAAAATAAAATTGGAAGTTAAAACTTTGTTTATTCTACTGGGTCTTTTACTGTTTATTTTTACTGATTTTGTATTGTTAGGTATTTTTTCTGATAATAAAATATTCATAATTCTTTTTTTGTTCTTAGGATTTTTAATTTTTTCTATAAGAATAACACTTTGGTTTTCACTTATCATTTTTGTCGGTTATATTGTAATTGCCTATTTAACAATTACCGGGTTTTTAAAACCTTCTGTAGATGCAAATATCAGAGCTGTCAGCATTGAGGTTTGGATAATTAATTTATTTTTAATAACAATTGTCAGTTTTGCGGTAATTTTAGTTATTAAAAGGTTTAATGATTATTTTTTAAAATTAATTCATGATCTTGAAGAAACAAATAAACATATTATTGAGAAAGAAAGTAATTATACGGAAATTTTTAATTCCGTTTCCGATGC
>JAOZQB010000138.1:0-6535 GCA_029932445.1 Bacteroidales bacterium
GGACAAGATTATTTTGAAAGCCCTGCTGGTTTTAGAAAAGTAAAATTTGAGAACGAAGAAATTATAGTAAAATAATAAATCTCCCTCAGTTAGGCGAAGTATACAAAAAATAAAAAGAAGAAGCTCGACGGTGGCTTCATGCCGTTAACGTATTTTTTTACATGCTTTTATCCGTATATTTAACAAGTATTTTCAAAAGCCAATTAAATAATATTCCCTGTTCGGCTTAGGCGAGCCCACTACAAATTAATATAAAAAAAACACCCTGCCTGCCTGCCTACAGACAGACATCCCAATATCGGAACAAAATAAACTAAACGGTTTTTTGGGCAAGATTTGTCTGAAAAGTCATCCGATGAATGATTTTGCAAAGTGCCGATATTTTTTTATCTTGATAATCAGTAAGTTATAAATTCATCGGATGACTAAATTATCACTTTTTGACTATTCGGACTACCCTCAAATATAATAAGTTAATCAGATTAAAAACACGTTGAACGTATCAGCTTCTTCAACTAATCAAGCAATTCCGAGATTTTTTTTCGTAATTTTTCGGCTCTCAAGTTTTTGGCAATAATAATTCCGTTTTTATCCAAAAGAACCGTATGCGGAATAGCGCTTACGGCATATAATTTACCGGCAGCACTGTTCCACCCTTTCAAATCGGAAATCTGTGTCCAAGTTAATCCGTCTTGCTTAACAGCTTTTACCCATGCCTCACGATTATCGTCAAACGAAACACCCAAAATTTCAAAACCTTTATCTTTATAATCTGCATAAAGTTTCACATTATTCGGATTTTCGGCACGACAAGGACGACACCAGGCAGCCCAGAAATCAATCAATAAATATTTTCCTTGAAATTGAGATAATGAAATCGGATTTCCGCTTGTATCATTCAATGTAAAATCAGGTGCTTTTTTACCCACCGCAACATTATACAAGGTTTTAACTTTATTATCCAATAACTTATAATAAACTGAAGATGAAAGCGATGTATCGATTAAATGCAACACGGAATCCAATTCCTTAACATCCAAAGAATAAGACAGTTCACGATATAAAATATAGGGTACGGCAAGCGATTTATTGTTACTGCCGATGTAGTTTTTTGTAAAAGCCGTTTTTTCGTCATCAATAACATAATAAGTCGAATCAATTTTTTTTACTAATGCTTCATCACCTTTTTCTTGTGCGTCAGAATATTGTTTATATAAATCTTCCAATTTATCATTATAGCTTTTCACTTCTTTATTATACGCATCAAATGCATCTTGTGCTTTCGAACCGGTTATTTTAACATCTTCCGGTTTTTTTACGTCGACCTTAACGGTTATATCCGAATTTTCAAGAAATACCGGAATTCTGAAATGAAGTTTTTCATTTAACAAATAAGTCATTTCAGGATTTTCAACAGATCCTTTTAAATTAAATTTTCCGTCAGTTACTTTAGCGGAATCAACGGTTATCCACTCTCCCGACTGACGTTTTTTTAAGAAAATAACAGAATCCTGATAACCGACCAGACTGCCTTCGATATTAAAACCGGGTTTATCATTTGTTGATGTTTCACAAGACCAAATCAGGCTTGTAAGCAATGCAATAATTATTATTTTCTTCATTTTAATTGATTTTAATTTTTCTTTTTGATAAGTTAACAAAGATATGTATTCCTGTTTGAATTACAAATCAATATTAAATATCGAATCAAAACGTAAATTCAAAATTAATTTTCCCGATGCGTCTCTGTCTGTTATTTTAAAATAAATACGTATATTTACGATAAATTTTAAAATAATGAAACGAGCAATCTTTCCCGGTTCTTTCGATCCTTTCACTATTGGACACGAATCCATTGTTTTGAGAGCTTTAGAGCTTTTTGACGAAATTATTATTGCTATCGGTTATAATTCCGAAAAGAAAGGATTTTTTACGGTTGAAAATCGCATTAAAATCATTGAAGAAATTTTTTCGGATGAGAAAAGAGTTTCCGTAAAAAAATACAATAAACTCACGATTGATTTTTGCAAAGAACAAAATATAAAATTCATTCTGAGAGGTTTACGAACAGCATCCGATTTTGAATACGAAAGAGCCATTGCACAAATGAATCATTTTATGAAAAATGATATTGAAACCGTATTTCTGCTTACGGAAGCAAAACACACACCGATTAGTTCAACAATTCTGAGAGAAATATTAAAATACAACGGTGATGTTTGCAAATTCATTCCGAAATGTATTGATATTAAAAAATATTTATAAAAATTATTTCATATTTGGTATTTTTTGTCGTAAATTGAGTGAAATTCTTAATTCTGCTCAAAAATGTTATTTGAAGCATCATATTACAGAAAACTCGATAAGCTGCAAGTCGAATGTACTTTGTGTCCGCACAATTGCATCATAAACAACGGAAAATACGGGATATGTAAAGTCAGAAAAAATGAAAACGGGGTATTGTATTCATTAAATTATGAGCAATTATCCGCTGTTCACATTGACCCCGTAGAAAAAAAACCGCTTTATCATTTTTATCCCGGGAAAAGTATTCTGTCACTCGGAAGTATCGGTTGTAACTTAAATTGTAACTTTTGTCAAAACAGTCATATTTCCCAAATTGATCCAAAAAATGAATTTCCTGCCGATACTCATAAATCTGATTTTATAATCAAAGAAGCAAAACGTGTTCGTAACAATATCGGTATCGCATACACATACAACGAACCGATTGTATGGTACGAATATATGCTTGAAACAGCTCAGAAAGCAAAGGAAAATAAGTTGAAAAATGTTGTTGTTTCAAACGGTTATATAAATCCGGAACCTTTATCAGAATTAATTCCGAATATTGACGCCTTTAACATTGATTTGAAAGGTTTTACGGATGATTTTTATAAAAAACAAACCAATTCGGGATTACAAGCCGTAATTGAAACGATTGAAATGATTGTTTCTGCCGGTAAACATCTTGAAATTACATATTTAATTATTCCTGATTTGAATGATGATATTGATAATTTCAAAAAAATGCTTAAAACCTTAATCAGAATTTCGGGAAGGAATACGATTTTACATTTATCCCGCTATTTTCCCGCTTACAAATCAAATATCCCGGCAACACCGAAAGAAACACTTTTAAAATTGTATCATTTAGCAAAACAACATTTAAATTTTGTTTATTTGGGAAATATAATCAGCGATATCGGAAATAATACCTACTGTCCGAATTGCGGAGGAATACTTATAACCAGAACATTAGCAGTTACGGGAATATCCGGTTTATCTGAGAACAAATGTATGTTCTGCAACCATAAAATCCCCGGAAATTTTTAAATAATGTTTTAGTGTATCCGCATAAAAAAATGTATCATTCATAAAATTTACATAATATTTGAATAAAAAAAAATAAAAAAACAGTAAATTTGAAACTTATATGAGTTAAATCCTTATTGAAAACTATCTTTAATAACTTAAATAATTACTTATGAAAAATTTACTTCTCTTTTCGTTTTTCTTATTAATTATTTCTTTCGGAACAAAAGCTCAGCAGCTTATTTCGAGCGCAGGCGATTATTTTGAAAATTCAAATGTTTCAATCAGTTGGTCACTCGGAGAACCGATAATCGAAACGATTTCAGACGGAACAAATATTCTTACTCAGGGATTTCAACAAACGAAACTTTCTGCTTCTGAAATTTTCAGTATTAATTCGGATATTATTAATATCAAACTATTTCCGAATCCGACAGAAAATTTTATTTATTTAAAGACTTCTGAATTTAAAAATCTGAATTACCGTATTTCAGACATTAACGGAAAAATATTAAAAGAAGGAAATATTATTTCGGAAATTACGGAAATTTCTGTCAGTAAATTTCCTGCCGCTGTCTATTTCTTTAAAATAATGAAGAATAACGAAACAATCAAAATTTATCAAATCGTAAAACAATAAATTCATTTGACATGAAAAAAACTTTATCAGTAATCAGCTTTATTTTGCTGACAATCGGCATTTTTGCACAAACCCCTCAAGCATTTAAATATCAAACTGTTATCAGAAATTCATCCGGCGAAATAATTGCAAATCAAAATGTAGGAATTCAACTCAGTATTCTTGAAGGCAGTGAAACAGGTACTCCGGTTTATACAGAAACGTGGAACCTTACAAGCAATCAGTTCGGATTAATTAATTTAAATATAGGTGAAGGTACAAGCAGTGATGATTTTTCTTCAATAAATTGGGGAAATAACAATTATTGGTTAAAAATTGCACTTGATGAAGCAGGCGGAACCAATTACACAGACATGGGAACAAGTCAGTTATTATCCGTACCGTATGCACTGTATTCGAATGAAAGTGCCAACGGGTCAAGTCAATGGCTGAATAACGGTTCAACAATCTATTATAACGACGGTAATGTGGGTGTCGGAACAACAACACCTTCCGGTAAAATGGTTATTCAAGCCGACGACGGTGCAGCACCTGATTCGGCACTTTTTGAAGTTAAAGATAAATTCGGAAAACCGATTATGAGAATCACTTCCGAAGGCGTAAGAATTTATGTGAAAGATGTGAATAAAGGTATTTCCGGCGGTTTTGCCGTAGGAAGATATGCAACGGCTAAAGGTTTTCCGGATACATCTTATTTAATTGTTACTCCTGACAGCACAAGAATTTATACTTCGGGAGGATTAAAAGGAATTTCAGGCGGATTTGCCGTCGGAAGATATGCTACAGCTAAGAACGGCGGCATCAATAAATATTTTTATACCGGAATTGACAGTACTCGAATATATATAAACGAATCGGTTAAAGGCAGTTCAGGTGGTTTTGCTGTCGGCAGATACGCAACGGCAAAAGCCGGAAATACAAATTATTTCAATATTAATACATCAAACTTTCCCGATACGATAAATCCGAGCGAAGCAAGAATTGTGTGGTATCCTTTAAAAGAAGCTTTCCTTACGGGAAGAGTTTTAATTGAATCTCCGGATAGTGTCGGACTGAATTCCATGGCAACCGGATTTGAATCCAAAGCCATCGGAAACTATTCACAAGCACTTGGTTACAAAGTTGTTTCCGAAGGTTTAAATTCTACGGCAATCGGTTATAAATCCAGAGCCGCAGGTGAAAATTCTTATGCATTCGGCTCAAATGTTTTGGCAGCAGATTCGAATTCCTATGCATTCGGAAATAAATCAGCAGCTTTAGCAAAAGGATCCATCGTTATCGGAATTCAGGATACGGCATTTAAAAACTCATCAATGGCACTCGGATATAATACAAAAGCACGCGGCTTAGCATCCTTTACAATGGGAGCATATACTTCTGCTGAAGACACTTTAGATGTTGCCATGGGTTATCATACCATTGCAAGCGGCGGCGGTTCAACAGCAATGGGTTGGTATTCTCAAGCAAAAGGCGGTGCCTCTTTAGCCATGGGTGATTCCACAAATGCAGAAGGAATGGCTTCCTTAGCATTGGGATCTCAAACATTAGCTTCCGGAGATTTTTCTACTTCAATGGGTGTAAAAACAATTGCAAGCGGTGAAAATTCAACAGCTATGGGAGATTCTTCTTTGGCAAGCGGATTTGCATCAACGGCAATGGGTTATCAAACTGAAGCACACGGCATGAATACAATTGCTATGGGAGATAATACAGTTGCATGGGGAGATGCTTCTGTTGCTATGGGTTCAAATACACATGCAAACGGATTATTTTCTCTTGCTATCGGAAATATGTCTATAGCTGATAATGATGCTTCTGTTTCCATCGGCGATCAAACACATGCAAACGGGCTTGCCTCCTGGGCAGCGGGAACACATACCGTGGCTGAAGGTGACGCTTCAACGGCTTTCGGATTCTATACACATGCAGTTGCCGGAGGAAGTTTTGTATTAGGCGGTTTTAATGAAGTTTTCTCAGGGAATAATGCATACGATCCTTTCAGTGCATTATTTATAATAGGTAACGGAACAGATGAAGGCAGCAGACATAATGCTTTTACCGTATTAAAATCAGGTTCAATCGGAATTAATACAAATACTCCGACAGAACTTTTTACCGTCAACGGCAACGGACGTTTTCAAGGAAATCTGTCTTATACAGGTAGTTTAATTAATTCAAAAAAAACAAAAATAAAATCGGCATTTGAATCAAACTATAATAATTATTATAAAATTTCCGAAGTTGAAAATTATATTAATAATAATAAACATCTGCCTTGGATAAGTTCAGATATATATGTAAAAGACGGCATCGACATATCTCTATTAAGCATTAAAACACTTGAAGCAGTTGAAAATCAACAATTACAAATTATTGAATTAAACAATCAACTTAAAGAAAAAGATAAAACTATTAAAGAATTAGAAAATAAAATGGATGAAATGAATAAACGTCTTAGTGAAATTGAAAAAGTAATACAAAAAAATAATAAATAATAATTAACAGTCAGAGCTTCACTTTAAGTGAAGCCCTGACTAAAATTATGCATTAAGTATGAAAATCAGACAGGCACAATTTGCC
>JAOZQB010000138.1:6635-7876 GCA_029932445.1 Bacteroidales bacterium
AAGCCCTGACTAAAATTATGCATTAAGTATGAAAATCAGACAGGCACAATTTGCCGGAAAATTTTATCCTTCTGATAAAACAGAACTGCAAAATCTCATTTCAAAAATTCGAGATACTGAAATTGATTTAATAAAACTGAATTTGGCAAGAAATAAGATTATCGGTGGCATTGTACCTCATGCCGGCTATATTTACTCCGCTTATCAAGCCGTTCATTTTTTTGAGATTCTGAAAGCATCAGAGCAGCAACTTGACACCTTTGTTATTATAAACCCCAATCATACAGGATACGGCGAAGCCATTAATCTTGATACAAATGATGCCTGGGAAACACCTTTAGGAATTAATATAATTGATACAGAATTAAACGATTTATTAAACTTTCCGAAATCCGAGATTGCTCATAAATATGAACATTCCGGAGAAGTCATGTTGCCTTTATTACAATATTTTCTTAATTATGATTTTAAAATTCTTCCGATTACAATTGGTGAACAAACTTATTATAATGCACAACTTATTGCAAGTCAATTAAGAATGGCCTCTTTAAAACTCAAGCGTAAAATTTGCATCATTGCCTCAACGGATTTTTCTCATTATGTAAGTCCTGAAGAAGGAAAAAGACAAGACAAAAAAGCAATTGACGAAATTCTGAACCTAAATCCTGAGAAATTAATTAAAACCGTTAGTAAAAACCGTATAAGCATGTGCGGATACGGACCCGTTGCAACTCTGCTCGAATATGCAAATTCCCTAAACGATAAGGCCAAAGCCGAACTCCTTAAATACGGAAACTCCGGTGAAGTTTATCCCTCTGCCGAAGTTGTAGATTATGCTTCTTTTTTGATTTATGAAACACAGGGAAAAACATTTTAAAATAAAAAAATGATTATTGTCGACAAATATTATAAACAAACAGAAGCAAATACATTATGCGGGAGTTCTATATGACATTAAAAATAATTAAAAGAAACATATAAATAAAAATATCATATTTTTGCCCTATGCAACAACTAAATCTTCCGGAAGTCAATTTGAAGATAATGAATGAAAACAACAAACTGAAAGTTTTCGATATTATCAGAAAAAAATATGTTGCATTAACTCCTGAAGAACAAGTAAGACAGCAATTTATTCATTATTTGATAAATGAAAAACATTATCCGAAAGGTTTGTTGGCTGTTGAAAAACAATTAAAAGTTTATGATACCGAAAAAAGAGCCGATATTGTTTTGTATAA
>JAOZQB010000139.1 GCA_029932445.1 Bacteroidales bacterium
AATACGGTTCATCCGTAATTTTATTCCTCGGAATATTATACGGATTATTTCGTTTAAATTCGGAAGATTTTTTTCGTTGAATAACCTTATGATTTAAAACATCCTTATCATTCGGATTTTTCAAATATTTAATTAAAATCTCATCGACCTCGGCATAGGAAGATGCCCCGATTTGATCTAAATCGCTGTTTGTGATGCCTAATCCGTCGGTAGGAACCGCATCAATGCATGATTTTAGAGCTTTTGCCTGTTCCGCATCGGCTAAATTTTGCACCAAATATTCCGACATGGCATACACTTCCGTTTTCCAAAGATTTTGTATCATTCCGTAATCGCCCACATCACCGTGCAAAGTCCAAAATCCGAGTAAAAGTTCGGTATAATTATCGGTTGATAAAACCATTCCGCGATACTTAGCCGCCAAATCATACAAATACATCATTCGCATACGTGCTTTCACATTGCCTTGCCTGATTTTATAGCTGTGTTCCGATGTATCTTCATTATCAAAATCTTCCGTTATTTCGGGAATAATCTTTTCAAACGTATTCGATAAATTAACTTCTTTAAAATCATGTCCGAAAGTTGTCCCTATATGTCCGGCTCTTGCAATTTCATCAGGTTTATTAGTTGAAATAGTAATACTTCGACAAAATAACGTAATACCGAGCTCATCACAAACCGGACGAACTAATGCAACCGACAGCGCACTGTCAATACCGCCGGAAACGCCTGCAATTAAAGATTTTAATTTACTGTTGATTAAATAATGTCTTATTTCGTTTTGAATATTTTCAACCGTTGATTTATAATCTTTTATCATAATTTTAACTTATTTTTGCGTAAAAGTAAATATTCCCATAAAAAAACTGAAATATTTTTTGCTTATTAATAAAGATACTTATCTTTGCACTCCGAAAATTAAAAAGAATAAGCATACAAATATAACAGAAAATGAGAAAAGATATCCATCCGAGCAATTACAGAGACGTCGTTTTTAAAGATATGTCAAACGACCAAATTACGATTACAAAATCTGCTGCTCCGGCAAAAGAAACAATTGAAATTGAAGGAAAAGAATACCCCTTAATTAAAATGGAGATTTCCAGCAGTTCACATCCGTTTTACACAGGTAAAATGAAATTTGTGGATTCTGCAGGTCGTGTTGATAAATTTAATCAACGTTACAAAAAGAAAACCAAATAAATTGAAAATATTTTATTTAAAGCCTCGTATTCATACGGGGCTTTTTTTTATTTCTTTCAATGAAAAACAGTATCTTTGCCTATTCAAAAAAAAATAAAATGAACATCATATTATTCGACGGACCGAACAGAGATAACTTATTACCCTTGACATTTACAAAACCTGTTGCCGATTTAAGAATTGGTATTTTAACAATTAAAGAAAAATGGGAACATCTTTTAAAAACAGAAGTTTCTTTTTTAACTCAAGATTATTTAAGGAAAAAATTTCCGATAAAAAGTGAAAAATTAAATTATCTCATTAACGGTTCCGTCATTCCGAATAAAAATATTATTTCGGAAATCAAGAAACTTGAAATCGGGCAACTTCTTTTAAAAGACAATGAACCGATTGCGGCTTTACTTAAAGATTTCAGAATAGAAACTGTTGATTTTGAACATCTTAATGATTTTAATCTCATTCAAACACAATCTGATTTTAAGCAAGTTAAATTCCCGTGGGATATTTTTTCTTTAAACGGGGAAGAAATTGAAACTGATTTTAAATTGTTGACAAAAGGGAGAAAATCTCAAAAGCTCAGTGATACCGTTCAGACAAATCAAGCCGAAAACATTTTTTTGGAAAAAGGTGCAAAAGTTGAATTTGCAACATTAGTTCCCGAAAACGGTTATATATACATAGGCAAAAATGCTGAAATCATGCCGGGTTCAGTTGTTAAAGGTTCTTTGGCAATGGGCGAACATTCGGTATTAAAATTATCCGCAAAAATATACGGACCGACTACAATCGGACCTCATTCAAAAGTCGGCGGTGAAGTGAATAATTGTGTCATTCAAGGATATTCAAATAAAGGTCATGACGGATTTCTCGGAAATTCTGTAATCGGAGAATGGTGCAATTTAGGAGCCGACACAAACAATTCCAATTTGAAAAATAATTATGCCGAAGTCAAATTATGGAACTATAATAAAAAAAGTTTTGTAAAGTCCGGTTTACAATTTTGCGGTTTAATTATGGGTGACCATTCCAAATGCGGTATTAATACCATGTTTAATACGGGAACCGTTGTCGGTGTCAGTGCAAATATTTTCGGTGACGGATTTCCTCGAAACTTTATTCCTTCATTTTCTTGGGGCGGTGCTTCAGGTTTTACAACTTATAAATTACCGAAAGTTTTTGAAACGGCAAATCTTGTTATGCAACGCAGAAATATCGAATTAGACGAAACAGAACAAGCCATATTGGAAGACATTTTTAAACAGACGGAAGAATTCAGAACTAAATAATTTTAAAATGTTTACAAATATTGTTTACATGCCCGGTTCAATTAATATCTATTTATGCTTTCCTAAAATCTCAAATTTCTTAACAATCTTTTCACCGTTTTGATCAATTAAAGTTAAAATATGTTCACCGCCTTTCGGACTTAATTCTATTTGATGAATACCCTGTGTTTGACCAATAAATTGACTGTCAACATACCAAAAAATAATCATTTTGTCATCGCGATGAGCGGCTTCAAAAACTGTTTTCCCGAGTTTGCCGTCCAAATCTACGGGAACGTATATTTTTGTATTCTTAAACGGATATATCAATTCCATATTTTTTTCTTCATCGGTATTATCCTTACAATCTGAACGATACGGAGGCAAATAACGATACGAGGCATTTTTCTTTTTATAATAACTCTCAACGGCAGGCGGTAATATAAACCATGATTTTGTAAGGATGTTATCCAAATTTTCACAACTTGCATTCACTCGAAATCGTTCTGTTTTATCAAGATGAATAAGTTTATGATACGGGCAAACATCTGTTCGGTTTCCGTTTGCAGGAATATATTCTTCAAGCGGGTGATTGCAATTCGGAGATGCCAAATAACCGCTCTCATTACAAACTTCCGCCTTTATCATGTCAGCTTCGGGCTTCACAAACCAATGTTCCGCATCGGGTAAAATATCAAACACATCAAACAAAATCGGTGCTGCCGCTTTTACGCCCACAATACCCGGTCGCCCTTCTCCGTCGGCATTGCCTGCCCACACACCGACAACATATTTCGGTGTAACGCCTATCGCCCATGCATCCCTGAAACCGAAACTTGTCCCCGTTTTCCATGCAACCGGTTCCGATGATTGAAACATGCGCCAATTCGCCTCATCATCAGGGCGTTCAACATCCAACATTGCTTTAAAAGTAAACCAAATTGCCGATGCCGAAAAATATGAACTCAACTCAAAGTCATCTTCAGATTTTTTTTCGGAACGGATCTTTTTAAAATCAAAAACGGGCGAATGATAATCCGTTTTTTTATATTGATAACCGTAGCCCTCATAATTATTCAGACTTCTTGCCATGGATGCATAAACACCGCAAATATCCCACAGACTGCCTTCGCAACCGCCTAATATTAAAGATAATCCGTAATGATCAGGCGGAAAGTTCAAAGTCGTTAATCCAATATCCCGTAACTTATGATAAAACTTTTCTTGTCCGTAGTGTCGCAACATTCTGACGGCAGGGATGTTTAAAGAACGTGCCAAAGCTTCTTTTGCAGGAACCGCACCGTCATAATTTCTGCCGTAATTTTTAGGTGTGTATCCGCCGATACGCGTAGGAATGTCATAAACCAAAGTATTGGGAAGAATATCGCCTTCCGTGAGCATTGAAGCATATAAAAACGGCTTTAACACACTGCCGGTACTTCTTACCGAAGTTATAATATCGACATCATCGGCATTTTTCGAAGAATTTCCGGAATAATTTCCCATATAGGCAACAACGGCTCCAGTTTTCACATCCAAAACCAAAATTGCCGAATTATTAATATGATTTCCCGACAATCGCGCATAATGTTTTTTTGCAATTTGATTAATTTTTTTCTGAAGATCGGCATCCAAAGTTGTTCGGCTGACAGCTGTTTTCTCTTTATAAATTCGCATCATCAAATGCTTTGCCGTACTCGGAAATGTTTTCGGCTTTTCAGGCACATCTTCGTCAATTGCCAAATCGTAAGTTTCTGCTTCAATTATTTCATTATCAAGAAGTTTCTTAAGCAATCGATTACGTTTTTCTTTTAATGTTTTCCGATTTCTGCCCGGATGTATCAAAGCCGGACTGTTAGGTAAAACGGCCAAAGTTGCCGCCTGTGCCCACGATAATTTATCGGCACTCGTTCCGAACCAACGCCAGGCAGCTGCATCAATTCCGACCACATTTCCGCCGAAAGGCGCATGGGAAGCATACAATTTTAAAATATCATCTTTTGAACAGGAAAATTCCAATCGTGTTGCCAGAATAATTTCTTTAATTTTCTCCCGGACGGTTCGATTTTTTTCTTTTCGAGAAAGTCGTATAACTTGCATCGTAATTGTACTGCCTCCGCTGACAATCTTGCCGGCTTTTATATTTTGCTTTGCAGCACGAATTAAACTGAAAATATCAACACCCGGATGTTCGTAAAACCGTTTATCTTCAAATGTAATAATTGCCTTTTTGAATTTATAGGGCACACTGTCCGTTTCCGGAAAACGATATTGTCCGTCATCAGAAACATGTGCTCCGAGCAATTCACCGGTTTTATCTTTTATAACCGTGCTGTAGGAAGCATTGAAAAGTTTTGAAGGAAGTATTTGTTTATAGGCAATAATCAGAATTATACCTATTATAATTAAAATAAGTTTTTTAACAGATATTTTTATTCGTTTGAAGAACACAAATCAATCTAAATCATTAATAAATTTATCAACAAATTCCTCTTTTGTTGCCCAAGAACAAATTAAACGAACAGCAGAATGCATCTTATCCGTATGTGACCAAACATAAAAATCATATTTCTTATGCAGTTTTTCAATCAATTTATCCGGAAATATCGGAAATATTTGATTGGTAACAGGTTCCGTAAAAAATTCATAGCCTTTATTTTTAATTCCTTCGGCAAGTTTTTCGGCCGTTTGATTGGCATGTTTTGCAAGGTCAAAATACAAATCATTTTCAAACAAACTCAGAAATTGAATACCTATCAATCTTCCCTTTGCCAGCAAAGCTCCTTTTTGTTTCATTTGAAATCTGAAATCATCTTTTAAATTATCATTTTTAATAACAATTGCTTCACCGAGTAAAGCACCGTTTTTGGTCCCGCCGATATAAAAAGCATCCGTATATTCCGAGACTTCTTTTATGTTTAAATCATTGCTTTCGGAAGTTAAAGCAGAAGCAATTCTTGCTCCGTCAAGATACAGATATAAATTATTTTTTTTACAAAAAGTGAATAACTCAGACAATTCCTTTTTTGAATAGACCGTTCCGATTTCAGTAGAATTAGAAATAAAAACCAATTTCGGCATAACCATATGCTCATCGGTATGAAAATTCAATACGCCTTGAATATCTGAAGGTTTTAACTTACCATTAGTTGTTTCGACAGTATTAATTTTATGCCCCGTAGCTTCAATTGCACCTGTTTCGTGAACGGCAATATGTGCTGTTGTTGCAGCAATTACCGATTGATACGGCTTTAAAATTGAGGATATTACAAGTAAATTTGCCTGTGTTCCTCCGGAAACAAAATGAATATCAACATCCGCATTTTGAATTTTATTTTTAATTAGCTGTCTTGCCTTATCGGAAAATTCATCCTCTCCGTAACCGATTGTTTGAATGTAATTTGTATTCGATAATACGTTTAAAATTTCAGGATGTGCTCCTTCGGAATAGTCGTCTTTAAAGCTGTATTTTTGCATAATTTCAAAAAAAATGCCGCTTAAATTTGCGGCAATGTTTAATAAATAATATAAATATTATCCTTCAACAATTTCATTGGTTTCGGATTTGTATTTTAATCCGTGTTTTTTTAAACTTTCATTAAATTCAATAACGGTTAATTTTCCGTTTCTCCATAAAGAAAGTTCATCTTCCAATCGTTCGGTTTTTATCATCAGCCAATGCTTGTCATCTTCATTAATGCCTTTTTTTACGGGTTCTTTCTTTTGTTCAATAAGAGGTTCTTCAGGAACATTTTTCTTTTTTATTCCTGCAGAAGCCAATAAATTATCAAGTCCGCTTTTAAAGCTCTTTTTAGCCATTTTTTATTATAAATTATTCTCCAAAGATACAAAAATCCGATTATTTTCCGAATTTTTCTTCCATAGCAATAACTTCGTTTACAATTCTTCCGTAATCAAATGCACCGTTACTCTCAGGGGCATATTCAAAAATATCTTGTCCCACTGCAGGGGCTTCGGCCAAAGCAATATTCATCCTTACTTTAGCATTAAACACTCTGTCGTCAAAATACATAATAACGGTATCCAATACATCTTGGTGAAGAATTTTTCTTCGGTCGTACATAACAACAAATACACCGCTGATTTCAACTTTTTTATTAAGCGTTGTTTTAATACCGTTAACCACTTCAATAATTTTTGCCAAACCTTTTACGGCAAGAAAATGCGGTTGAATCGGAATAATTACTTCATCGGATGCAGCAAAAGCATTTAAAGTTAATAAACCTAATGAAGGCGGACAATCAATCAAAATATAATCATAATCATTTCGTATCGGTTTTATTAAATTAGCGATATTACTTTCCTGATTTGTCTCTGTATTTAATTCAATTTCAGCGGCTGCTAATTCTGCGGAAGCGGGTATAATATCAAGGTTTTTTCTGATATTTATGGGTTGTAAACTTTGTCCGTTGGTAAAAGCATCATAAACCGAATGTTCAGCTTCCGAAACACCGAAACTGATTGTTAAATTTGCCTGCGGATCTAAATCTATTAATAATACTTTACGCCCTTTGTATGCCAAACCGGCTCCGATATTAACAACACTGGTTGTTTTTCCGACACCGCCTTTATGATTGCTGATTGAAATAACTCTGCTCATAATAAGAAATCATCTGTTTTATTGAGTGATACGATAGTTTATCTTTTTTGTTACAATAATCTTGCAAAAGTTAAAATTACAAAGTTTTTTTTCAGAAACAAGACAAAATAGATTTTAAAAAAATAATATTGTTGTATCTTGCAATAAATTATCTAAAAATAAACACTATGAAATGTTTAAAATCAACAGTATTGTTTTTATCGATTTTTCTTTTTCTATTCGGAAATTTAAATACTCTTTATGCTCAAAAAAATTCTGTTAAAACAGCATTAGAATTATCAAAAGGAACTAAAATAAAATATGTAAAGCCGGGTAAAAAAGTAAAAATTTGGAGCGAAGGTATTAAATATAACATTTGGGTTGACAGTATCAGTCCGGATAAAATATTTACAAATACCGAAACTTTTGAGATTAATAAAATTGACAAAATTGCCGTTCGTTTTAAAGCAACAATAATTACCGGAAGTATAATCGGAACAGGCGGTTTATTATTTACGGGCTTAGGAACATATGCAATACTTAAAGGACTAAACAGCAATGATTTAGGTGGTGTATTTGCAGTTTTTTTCGGAATTGTTATTGATGCAATAGGTATACCGGTGGCTGCAATCGGAACATCTGTTTTTTTTATCGGGAAAAAATATAAAAAATCAAAAAATTGGAAATTTAAAGCTGTTCAAGTTGAGTAGTTTATTGATATAGAATATATAACCTAAAATGAGTGATTATCTTCTTCAATAAGCACCAATCATTTGAGCCAAAA